>JBOHDW010000292.1:0-4082 GCA_050700795.1 Nocardioidaceae bacterium
GGTGTGGGCCGCAGTCAAGGCGACCGAGATTCGCGTCTACGGGGCCGGCTCATCGCTCGGTTAGGATCGCCCGCATGCCCGACACCCCGCTGCCACCGTCTCTGACCGCGGCCCATGAGGCACCCGATCGCAACCTCGCGCTCGAGTTGGTGCGCGTCACGGAGGCGGCCGCGATGGCCGCCGGACGTTGGGTCGGACGTGGGGACAAGAACGGCGCCGACGCGCGCGCCGTGAACGCCATGCGCGCCCTCATCTCGACAGTCGGGATGCAAGGGGTGGTGGTGATCGGCGAGGGCGAGAAGGACAACGCCCCCATGCTGTTCAACGGTGAGGAGGTCGGTGACGGCACCGGGCCCGAGTGCGATGTCGCGGTGGACCCGATCGACGGGACCACGCTCGCCGCGAAGGGCATGATGAACGCGATCTCGGTGATGGCGGTCGCGCCGCGTGGCTCGATGTACGACCCCTCCGCGGTCTTCTACATGGAGAAGCTGGTCACCGGCCCCGAGGCGGCGGCGGCGGTCGACATCCGCTACCCGGTCGCCGAGAACATCCACCAGGTCGCCAAGGCGAAGGGCGAGACCGCCGAGGACGTGACGGTGGTGCTGCTCGACCGGCCCCGGCATGCACAGCTGGCCGAGCAGATCAGGGCCACCGGGGCGCGGATCAAGTTCATCACCGACGGTGACGTCGCCGGGGCGATCATGGCCGCCCGCGCGGGCACCGGGATCGACCTTCTGCTCGGCATCGGAGGCACCCCCGAGGGGATCATCACCGCCTGTGCGATGCGCTGTCTGGACGGCGTCATCCAGGCGCGACTCTGGCCGCGCGACGACGCGGAGCGCGAGCAGGCCCTCGCCGCCGGCCACAACCTCGACCCCGACCATGTGCTGACCACCAACGACCTGGTGACCGCCGAGGACGTCTTCTTCGTCGCCACCGGGATCACGGACGGCGAGCTCATGAAGGGCGTGCGCTACCGGGCCGGCGGCGCGAGTACCCACTCGCTCGTGATGCGCTCGCGCAGTGGCACCATCCGTTCGATCGAGTCCGAGCACAAGCTGAGCAAGCTCAAGGCCTACGCCGCCGTCGACTTCGAGCACTAGGCAGTCGCTTGTTCGTGGTGGCGGGTGAGTCGTTGGTCGACATCGTTCGGCCACTCGACGGCGCCGAGGTGTACGCCGCCGGCGGCTCCCCGATGAACGTCGCCGTCGGTCTGGCCCGGCTGGGCGTCGACACCACCTTGGTGACGGAGATCGGCGACGACGACCTCGGACGAGTCATCATCGAGCACGTCACCGCGAGCGGGGTCGAACTCGCGCCGGACGCGGTGGTGCCCGGCCGACGTACGAGCACGGCCACCGCCCGGCTGGACCGGCAGATGTCCGCAAGATACGACTTCGACCTTCGCTGGGACCCGGCGCCGTACCAGCTGCCCGGAAGCGTCACCGGCCTGCATGTGGGGTCCCTGGACGCCCTGCTCGAACCGGGCAGGGCGCTGGTCGCCGACCTCGTGGCCGAGACGGTACGACGCAACCGGTTCGTCTCCTACGACCCGAACGTGCGCGCCGGCCTCGTCGGTGACCCCGAGGCCGCCTGGCGCGACGTACGGGCTCTCGCTCGGCAGGCGGGGCTGGTGAAGCTCAGCGACGAGGACTGTCGCGTCCTGCGCCCCGACCGGCCGGAGCGGGAGTGCCTGGCCGAGCTGCTCGACGACGCCCCCCTGGTCGTCGTGACCCGCGGGGCCTCGGGCGCCTCGGCGTACGCCGGCGCGCGCGCGGTGAGCGTTCCCGGACGGAGTGGGACCGTGGTCGACACCGTGGGCGCCGGCGACTCGTTCATGGCGGCGCTGATCGCGGTCGTCAGCGAGCACCGATGGACCACATCGCGCAGCTGGACCCATGACGAGCTCGGCTTCGTGCTCGAGGCGGCGACCACGGCGGCGGCGGTGACCTGCTCGCGCCGGGGGGCCGACCCGCCGACTCGCCGCGAGCTGGGTCCCGGGTGGCCGGGGTTGATCGGGGTCGAGGGTCGGCATGAGAACGCCGACTAGACTCGCAAGTGACCAGTCGGTAGCAAGTGTCTGGAGGAAGCCGTGAGTGCCCCCGCGGTCCCGGTGTCGACCGAGCAGTACGCCGACCTGCCGCGCAGGGCGGGCACGGACACCCTGCGGATCTGCTACCAGACGTTCGGGGACCCTGCCCACGACGCCATGCTCCTCGTGATGGGGCTCGGCGGCCCGATGACCTGGTGGGACCCGCGGTTCTGCCGGTTGCTCGCCGACCGAGGGTTCTTCGTCATCCGCTACGACAACCGGGACACCGGCCGGTCCACCCGTGTCGAGTCGCCCGTCAACCGCAGGATGATCGTCCGGGCCTTCGTCGGTCGCAGGGGCACGGTACGACCGCCGTACACCCTCGGCGACATGGCCGAGGACGGGGTTGGGCTGCTGACCGCGCTGGGCATCGACCGCGCGCATGTCGTGGGGGTCTCGATGGGCGGGATGATCGCGCAGACGATGGCGATCGAGCATCCCGAGCGGGTGCGCTCCCTGACCTCGATCATGTCCACCACGGGTCGACGGACGGCGGGTTGGGTGGACCCCCGGGTGCTCCCGCTGATGCTCTCGACGCGAGAGGCCACCTTGGACTCGTACCTGGCGTCGGCGGCCAGGATGTGGGCGCTGATCGGCTCACCCGCCTACCCGGACCCGCCCGACGACATGCGGGCGCGTGCCCTGGAGACGTGGGACCGGGGAATCAGCGAGGCGGGAGTAGCCCGTCAGATGGCCGCCATCCTCGCGCAGCCGGACCGCACCCCGGCCCTGCACGGGTTCACCGAACCGGCGTTGGTGATCCACGGGCTCAACGACAAGATGGTGCACGTCTCGGGCGGGCGGGCAACCGCGCGAGCCATCCCGGGCGCCGAGCTGATCCTGGTCCCCGGCATGGGGCACGACCTGCCGGAGCCGCTGTTCGAGACGTTCGCCGATGCGATCGCGCGGACCGCCTCACGCGCGGCGGGGTGATCGCCGCCGTCGCGGTGGTGGTACCAGCGCGACCAGCTCCGCGAGTGCCTCCTCGAGGTAGCCGATGAGGTTCCACACGTCGGGAACCATCTCCCGGCACGCGGTCAGCCCGAAGTCGAGCTTCCCGTCGTAGGAGAACAAGGTGATGTTCAGCCCGCCGGTCAGGTCGGTGACGGCGGAGACGGGGTAGATCCCCTCGACACGGGCCCCAGCGATGTAGAGCCGGAGCTGTGGTCCCGGCACGTTCGACACGAACAGGTTGAACAGCACGCCCGGCAGCGCCGCAAGCCGGAAGAGCGCTCGGGCGGCCAGCCCCGACAGGGCGGTCGGGATCAGCGCGGACAGGTCCTGAAGCAGGGTCGCCGGCACCGCGTCGAACTGCCGCTTCGCCTCGGCCATCGATTCGCGCATGAACAGCAGGCGCTCCTCGGCGCCCCCGAGGTGAGTGGGCATCTCGGCGAGCATCACCGACACCTGGTTGCCGTGGTCCCCACCCTGATCCTCGGTGCGGATCGATACCGGGACTGCGGCCACCAGAGGGACCGAGGGCAACGCGTCGTGGTCCAAGAACCAGCGGCGCAGGGCGGACGCGGTCATCGCCATCACCACGTCGTTGACCGTCATGTCGAAATGCGTCTTCACCCGCTTCACGTCGTCGAGCGGAGCCGACCCGAATGCGAACCGGCGGTGCGCCGTGATCGTCCCGTTGAGAATGGTGCGGGGGGCATGCAGGCCGCGCGCCTCGACGTCCGGTGCCGACTGGCCCATCGCTCGCGAGACGAAGCCGGCGACGTCGCTGATCAGGCCGGTGACCGGGAAGTTCGCCGCGCCGGGCAGCCGGTCGAGGTACGAGAGGGAACGCGGCACGGTCCGCAGCAGCTCCAGCGGGTTGAGCGCCATCGCCGCGAGGCCCCGCCGGGCCAGGTCCAGGGTCGACGGGATCGCTTGGGACAGCGACCCCTCCGGTTCGGGTTCGACCACCCGCGGCTCCACGGTGCTGTCCAGGATCGTCTCGAGGATCTCCGCACCGGAGACGCCATCGATGGCCGCATGG
>JBOHDW010000293.1:0-3362 GCA_050700795.1 Nocardioidaceae bacterium
GCGCAAGGGCGTCGACATCGTGGTCGGCACCCCCGGCCGCCTGCTCGACCTCGCCGAGCAGCGCCACCTCGCCCTCGGGCGGGTCAACGCGCTGGTGCTCGACGAGGCCGACGAGATGCTGGACCTCGGGTTCCTCCCCGATGTCGAGCGGCTGATCGCCCGGACCCCCGAGACCCGCCAGACGATGCTGTTCTCGGCGACGATGCCCGGTGCGATCGTCTCGCTGGCCCGCATCCACATGCGCCACCCGATGAACATCCGCGCCGAGTCCGGAGACGCGCAGCAGACCGTCCCCGCCACCGCGCAGTTCATCTACCAGGTGCACGACCTCGACAAGCCCGAGCTGATCGGCCGTCTTCTGCAGGCGGAGAACTCGGGCAAGACGATCGTGTTCACCCGCACCAAGAGGCAGGCCCAACGGGTGGCCGAGGATCTCGAGGAGCGCGGCTTCGCCGCCAGCCCGCTCCATGGCGACATGCAGCAGGTCTCTCGTGAGAAGGCGCTCAAGAAGTTCCGGGACGGCAAGCTGAAGGTGCTCGTCGCGACCGACGTCGCGGCCCGCGGGATCGACGTGGCTGATGTCACCCACGTGGTCAACTACTCGTGTACCGAGGACGAGAAGAACTACGTCCACCGCATCGGGCGCACGGGTCGGGCCGGTGCTTCGGGGGTCGCGGTGACGTTCGTCGACTGGGCGGACGTGACCCGCTGGAAGGTGATCAACAGGGCGCTCGACCTGCCGTTCGACGAGCTGGTCGAGACCTACTCGACATCGGAGAACTTCTACCACGACCTGGGCATCCCGCCCGGCACGAAGGGGCGGATCGTCCCCGAGAAACCGGCCGCGCCGAGGGCGGAGCGATCGGACCGGTCGGACAAGCAGGCCGTGCGGCCGCGCCGCGACCGGGACCGCAACCGCACCCGCAGTCGGGGTGGCCGGCCGGCAGGGGAAGTCGATGGCACATCGTCGAACGACGCCTCGGCCGCCGTCGACGTCGCGGAGAAGCCGGCGCGCAACCGCAACCGACGCCGTCGTAGCCGCGCCTCGAACGCCGCCACCGACTGACCGTCGACCCGGCTCGAACGCAACGTCGGACCCCCTCGACCCGGCTCGAACGCAGCCCAAAACTCGCATTGTGCCGGGTTTCGCAGCCCAACACGGGTCAGCGGCGGTGAGCTGAGGAACGGTCCGGTCGATATTCCGGTGGCTGGACAGCCGTACCGTTCCACACCGTGAACCCAGGCGAACGGGGCCGGGGTGGGGATCCGGCCGACCGCCGTACTTCGCTGCCCTTGGATTCCGCCCGGTGCAAACGGGCGCGGAACAAGAGCCGGGTCAAGAGGGTTTGACGTTGCGTTCAAGCCGGGTCCAGAGTCAGGCGGTGACGACGACCTTGGTGCCGAGCGGGGCGAACTGCCACAACGCGATCGCATCGGGTCTGGCCTGCCGGATGCAGCCGTGCGAGCGCGGCGTACCGAGCGCGGCGCGCCTCTGGACCAGTTTGCCGTTCTTTATCGGGATGTCGTGGAAGCCGATCGCGGCATGGGCGCCGTGGGCGAAGCGGACCATGTACATCATGGTCCCCGAGTTGTCGATCCCGATCGCGTGCAACGAGCGCGAGAAGACCGAGTAGGTGCCCGGCTTCAGGTTGTCGGTCAGGCTCCCCGAGACGAGGTAGGTCCGGTCGGCCCTGTCCTTGCCCTGCCGACTCTGCCCGACCAACCACACTCGCTGGGCGGTGAGATCGAAGACGATTCGACGCCCGGTGCCCGAGTCGGCCGGCACTCCCGGCGGTGTCGCCGCCATCGTGGCGGCGTTGGTGGAGTCGCCGGTGTTCCGGCTGCTGCGTGGAGTGGTCGGAATGTCGCCGGCAAGCCGGATCGCCGGGGCGTGATGATGACGGGTCTGCGCGACCGCGACCGCACCGCCGCCGACCTGGATGATGCCGATGCCGCCGAGCAGCGAGATCGCGGTGACCAGGATCGAGCCGAACGCCGCGGTGATGCGGGCGTAACGAGGTCTGGTGCGCGGAACTCTGCGCTGGCCGGCCGGCTGAGCCATGCCTCCTACGCTAAAGCGCGGCTCGCCGTCGGTTGGCGAGGCTCGCCGCAACCTCTCGGTACGCCTCGGCTCCGCGGTGGCGTCGGTTGGTCGCCAGAATCGACCTTCCGGCCGCCGGCGCCTCCGCGAAACGGATCGACTTCGGGATCGGCGGCCGGATCACGTCGAGCGAGTACGTCTCCGAGATCGTGTCGAGTACGGCGCGCGCATGGTTCGTCCGCCCGTCGTACAACGTCGGCAGCACGCCCCATACCTCCAGCGCCGGGTTGGTGTATCGGCGTACGTCGTGAACCGTGTCCAGCAGCTGGCCGACACCGCGGTGCGACAGCGTCTCGCACTGCAACGGGATGAGTACGCCGTCCGCCGCGGTGAGCGCCGCGACCGTGAGGATCCCGAGGGACGGCGGACAGTCGAGCAGGACCCAGTCGTAGCCGCCGACCCCGGCCAGGACCGTCTTCACCACGTGCTCGCGACCGGTGCGGGTGAGCAGGTCCGCCTCCGCGCGGGCGAGGTCGATCGTCGCGGGCAGCAGGTCGACGCCGTCCTCGGTCTCGAGGATCGCCTCCGTCGGGTCGACCCCCTTCGTCAGCACGTGGTGGAGGGAGACGTCGAGGTCCTCCGGGTCGATCCCGAGCGAGAACGTCAGGCAGGCCTGCGGGTCGAGGTCGACCAGCAGCACGCGGGCGCCCGACTCGGCCAGGGCGGCCCCGATAGACGCCACGGACGTGGTCTTTGCGACGCCACCCTTCTGGTTGGCGACCGCGAGGACGGTGCTCATCGGGTCACATTGTGCCCGACCCCGGGTTGTCGCCATCGAGCGCGCCCGGCGATCCTTGCGCCATGACACGACAGCGCACCCCGGCGTCGCGCGACGGGAGCCGGCCCACCGCGCTGGTGACCGGTCCCACCTCTGGGATCGGGCTCTCCTTCGCCCACCAGCTCGCCGAGCGCGGCCATGACCTGGTCCTGGTCGCACGCAGCCGCGAACGGCTCGAGGAGCTCGCCACCCGGCTGCGACAGGCCCACGGCTCCGAGGTGGAGGTGCTCGTGGCGGACCTGTCCGACCGGAACCAGCTGGCCATCGTCGAGGCTCGCGTCGCACGGGGACTGGACCTGCTGGTCAACAACGCCGGGTTCGCGATGAAGCACGCCTTCTTGGAGAACACTGTCGACCAGGAGCAGGAGATGCTCGACGTCCTGGTGACCGCGGTGATGCGACTGACCCATGCCGCGTTGCCGCCGATGGTCGCGCGCGGGTCGGGGTCCGTGATCAACGTCTCGAGCGTGGCCGGGTATCTCC
>JBOHDW010000294.1:0-6285 GCA_050700795.1 Nocardioidaceae bacterium
TCGTGAAGGGCTACGGCTCGGAGCGTTCGTGGGTGCTGCTCGGCACCGAGTCGCTGCAGACGTTCGGCGGGTCGGGCTTCCTCCAGGACTACCCGATCGAGCAGTACGTCCGCGACGCCAAGATCGACACCCTCTACGAGGGCACCACCGCGATCCAGGGCCAGGACCTCTTCTTCCGCAAGATCGTGAAGGACCGGGGGCAGGCGCTGAGCCAGCTCGCGGCCGAGATCGCCGCCTTCGTCGAGAGCGAGGCCGGCAACGGTCGGCTCAAGGAGGAACGCGAGCTGCTCGGCAAGGGGCTCGCCGACGCGCAGGCCATCGTCGGGGCCATGTTCGGCGACCTGATGTCGGCGGACCCGACAGCCGAGAACGGAGATCCGCGCAACATCTACAAGGTGGGGCTGAACACCTCACGGCTGCTCATGGTGCTCGGCGACCTCGTGTGTGCGTGGCTGCTGATGCGGCAGGCCGAGGTTGCCCTCGCCAAGCTGGCCGGCGAGATCGGTGGCAAGGACCGCGCCTTCTACGAGGGCAAGGTCGCCGGCGCCCAGTTCTTCACGAGGACCGTACTGCCGCGGATCGCCGCCGAGCGCGCGGTCGTGGAGTCCACCGACCTCTCGCTCATGGAGCTGGACGAAGCGGCGTTCTGACCGTGGCCGCTGGTCCGCTCAGCGCCGGTAGACCTCGTTGCCCGCGACGTAGGTAGCCTCCACGCGCACCCGCCCGATCTCGACGGCCGGGGCCAGGAAGGGGTCCCGGTCGCAGACGACGAGGTCGGCATCCATCCCGACCGCGATCGTGCCGCTGCGCCGCTCGAGCCCGGTCACCCAGGCGGAGCCCGCGGTGTAGGCCCGCAGCGCGACGGCCAGGGGGAGCGCCTCCTCCGCGCCGAGTGGAGGGGTCCCGTCCGGCGCCTCGAGCTCGGTGCGGTTCACCGCTACGTGGATCGCCTGCCAGGGGTCGGGTGACGACACCGGCCAGTCACTGCCCATCGCCAGGGTCGCGCCGGCGTCGTACAGCGAACGGAAGGGGTACTGCCACCCGGTCCGGCGCGCTCCGAGGAACGGGATGGTCAGCTCGTCCATCTGCGGCTCGTGGGTCGCCCAGAGCGCCTGGAGGTTGGCGGTGGCGCCGAGCGCGTGGAACCTGGCCCGGTCGTCGGGGTGCACCACCTGAAGGTGCGCGAGGTGGTGACGCGCGTCGCGACGCGGCAGCCGGGCAAGGGCATCGAGCACCTCGCGTACGGCGCGGTCGCCCAGCGCGTGGAAGTGCACCTGGAACCCGGCCGTGTCGAGCGCCGCGACCACCTGGTTCAGCAACGGCGCCGGAAGAAAGCTCAGCCCCGCGTTGTCGGTGGGGTGCCCGTGCCGGTCGAGGTAGGGCTCGAGCATGCCCGCGGTGAACGTCTCGGCGACCCCGTCCTGCATGATCTTCACGCTGGTGACCCGGTAACGGTCCGTGGCCGGCGTCTCCCGCCGGATCCGGCTCATCTGCTCGACCTGGGACGCGACGCCGTCGGACGTGCAGTCGCGGTTCCACCAGAGCGCGGCGCTCACGTGCGCCGTGAGGTCGCCCGCTCTCGCGGCCCGAAGGTAGGTCTGGTGGAGGGTCGCGGGGTCGTCTCCCCACAGCACCCACGCGTCCTGCCAGCCGACGACGCCGAGACCATGCAGGTAGGCCTGGGCGGCGGCCAGGCCACGGTCGTGGTCGTCGGCGGTGGGCATCGGGGCAATCGCCTCCACCAGGTCCATCGCGCCCTCGTGCAGGGCACCGGTCGGCACCCCGCGCGCGTCACGCTCGATCCGACCGTCCGCGGGGTCCGGCGTGTGCTCGTCGATGCCGGCCGCCTCGAGCGCCCGCGAGTTGGCCCATGACGAGTGATGGTCCCGGTTGGGGAGTACGACGGGTCTGTCGCTCACCACCGCGTCGAGCAGCTCACGTGTCGGCGTACCACCGGGGAACGCCTCCATCGACCAACCACCACCGAGGATCCAGGGCGCATCCGGGTTCGCCGCGGCGTAGGCGGCGATCGTCTGCTGGTAGGCGGCGATGTCGCGCATCCCGGACAGGTCGCACCGGATCCGCTCGAGGCCACCCTGGATCGGGTGCGCGTGCGCGTCGTGGAAGCCGGGGGTGAGCAACCTGCCGTCCAGGTCGACCACCTCATCGGCCTGGTCGAGGAAGGGGGCCACGTCGGCGTCGCCGCCCACCGCAACGATCCGGCCGTCCCGCACGGCGACCGCCGCGGCGATCGACCCGGCGGCATCGGCGGTGAAGACGGTCCCGTTGCGAAACACTCGTACGCTCACCGCCCCAACGATGGGGCATCGGGTGCGTGGCCGTCCAGCGGGCTAGCCGGTGCGCTCCTTCTTCCAGCGCGGCTTCGCCTTGCCGGTCGAGGGACGGGGGCCGCGCTGGTTGAACCGCTCGGCCGGCGCCCCGTCACGCCTCGGCTGTGGGCGGCCGTTGCGCCGTTGCCCCTGGGGCCGACCCGTGGGCTGGTGCGCCCGACGCTGGGGTGCGGCCTCGCCCGACTCGGCGAGGGCCGCGGCGGTCATCGGCCGAGGTGCGGTGCGAATGTCGTGGTGACGTGCGGAGACCTTCGCGAGCCGCTGCATCCGGATGAGCTCGTCGACCTGGCGCGGTGTGGTCACGGTGACCACGGCACCGGAGGCTCCCGCCCGCGCGGTGCGTCCCGAGCGGTGCAGGTACGCCTTCGCGTCGCTCGGTGCGTCGAAGTGGATCACCATGCCGACGTCGTCGACGTGGATGCCGCGCGCGGCGACGTCGGTCGCGACCACGACCTGCGCCTTGCCGGACGCAAACTTGTGCAGGTTCCGCTCGCGGACCCGCTGGGAAAGGTTGCCGTGCAGGTCGACCGCCTCGATCCCCCCGTCCGCGAGCGCGTCGCGCAGCTCGGTGGCGCCCTCGCGGGTGCGGGTGAACACGATGCTGCGCGGGTTCGCCTCGACGAGAGCAACCGCTGCCGCGACCTTCTGCCGGAAGCCATCGACGAGCAGCACGTGGTGGTCCATCGTCAGGATCGCGCTGGCGTTCGGGTCGAGCTGGTGCGTGCGCGGGTCGCGCAGGTGGGTGCGGACCAGTCGGTCGACGTCACCGTCGAGGGTGGCCGACAGGAGCATCCGCTGTCCCTGCTCCGGTGTCTGCCGGAGCAACGCGTCCACGGCGGGGTAGAACCCCAGGTCGCACAGGTGGTCCGCCTCGTCGAGGACGGTCACCTGCACGTCGTCGGTGCGCAGGTGGCCCTTGTCCATCAGGTCCTGCAGCCGTCCGGGTGTGGCCACGATGATGTCGACCCCGTTGCGCAGCCGCTTCACCTGCGGCTCGTAGGAGGTGCCGCCGTACACGGTGCCGAGCTTGACCTGCAACGCATTGGCCAGCGGCTCGAGCGAACGGCGAACCTGGATCGCGAGCTCACGGGTCGGCACGATGATCAACGCGCGCGGGTGCTTGGGGCGGCTCCTGGTGCCAGCCAGCCTTGACATGATGGGCAGGCCGAACGCGAGGGTCTTGCCCGAGCCGGTCCGGGCGCGGCCGAGTACGTCGTGGCCGGCCAACGCGTCGGGGATGACGGCGGACTGCACCGGGGTGGGGTCGGTGATCTCGACGCGAGCGAGCGCCTCGATGAGGCGGGCGGACATGCCGAGGTCGGCAAAGCTGGACAGCGTGGGCACGGGAGTACTTCCTGTGGTCGGGTCATCTCGCCCGATCACTGGCCTCGCGCACGATTGCGCGCCACACCGGGCATGAGAAAAGGCCGCGACTGCGGCCTACCCACACTCTACCGGACCGGCGGTAGTGCTCAGGACCGTCCGGACAGCGGCAGGGTGAGACGTCCGACACCCTCGTCGGTCACCCGGACCGGCACTCCCCAGTCCTGCTGGTGCATGTGACAGGCGGCGGCCTCACCCTCGAGATCGCATGAGGCCGCCCGGGCGGCCACGTGCAGGACACCGGTCGTCACCGCGGGGTCGAGTAGCACCGTCCTGGCCAGCTCGTTGCCACGTCCGTCCCCGGCCCTCACCAGGGCGGGCGGGGTTGCCGTGACGACCAGCTGGGTCGCGGGGCCGAACCGGTCGTCGACCTTCTGCCCCGGGGGTGGTTCGAACGTGACCACCAGCTCGACGGTGGCCGCGAGCTCGGTGACCGGGCGGTGTGTCTCGTGGACCTTTCCCGGAGCCGCCACCGAAGCACCGAGCGGGACGCGGGCGAGGCGGTGGGCCGCGGACTCGACGACGACGAGCCGGTCGCCGTCGACCAGTGCACCGCTCGGCTCCGCGAGGCCGGTGGCGACGGTGGTCAGCTCCCCGGTGTCGGGGTCGTAGCGGCGTACGGCGCCGTTGTAGGTGTCGCAGACCGCGACCGAGCCGTCCGGGAGCACGGTGACGCCGAGGGGATGCTGCAGCCGGGCATCGGCGCGCTGCCCGTCGACGAACCCGAAGTCGAACAGGCCACTGCCGATCCGGGTCTCCACGGCGTTCCCGTCGATGACACGAAGGCTCGAGGTCTCGCTGTCGACAAGCCACATCCGGTCACCGTCCACGGCCAGCCCCGACGTCTGCGCGAACCAGGCGTCGGCGAGGGGTCCGTCGAGGAGTCCCTCGTTGGTCGTACCGGCGGCGACCTCCATGCGTCCGGTGGCCGGGTCGAAGGTCCACAGCTGGTGGATCCCGGCCATCGCGACCCAGATCCGGTCGCGCCACCAGGCCACGTCCCACGGGCTGGAGAGCCGCTCGGTCCCGTCGCCGGGCATCCAGGCGCCGCCGCCCCCCGCGAGGGTGGTAACCGTGCCGTCCGGGGCGATCCTCCGCAGGGAATGGTTCACCGTGTCCGCAACCACGACGGCACCGTCCGGCAGCAGGCACAGCCCATTCGGCTCGTGGAACATCGCCTCGTCGGGCGGGCCGTCGTGGAGGCCTGGTACGCCGCTGCCGATCCGGCGTACCGCCTCGTCGTCGGCCAGCTCGACGATCTGGTGATGGCCGGCGTCCGCGACGAGAAGATGGCCGTCCGGCAGTCGGATCGCCTTCGCCGGGAAGCGCAGCTCGCCGGGCTCGACGTCGGGTGGGAGGTACGGCGAGTCGCCGGGCTGCAGCGTCCCCTTCGCGCGATGCTCCTCGACGAGCCCCCCGAGCAGCGCGTCGATCGCATGTGCGTGGCCTTCGCCGGCGTACTGGGCGACGACGTACCCCTCGGGGTCGACCAGCACCAGCGTCGGCCAGGCGCGGGCGACGTACGCCTGCCAGGTGAGCAGGTCGGGGTCGTCGAGGACGGGGTGGTGCACGGCGTACCGCTCGACCGCGGCCCGGAGCGCGACCGGGTCCGCCTCGTGGTCGAACTTCGGGGAGTGCACCCCGACGATGACCAGCTCGCCGGCGTACCTCTCCTCCAGCGGACGCAGCTCTTCGAGGACATGCAGGCAGTTGACGCAGCAGAAAGACCAGAAGTCGAGCAGCACGAAGCGCCCCCGCAGCCCGGCGAGCGACAGGGGATGATCGGTGTTGAGCCAGCCGCGTCCGTGCAGCTCGGGCGCGCGGACCCGCCCTATGGCGCCGTCAGCCATCACGAGTGGCCAGCGCACGAAGGTCACGCTCGGCGAAGAGGCGGTGCTCCCACTCCTCGTTGAGCACAACGGAAAGGCACTTCCGCACCGGATAGCTCTTCGGTGGCGGCCAGCCGGGGCCTTCGACGGGCTCGGTGTCGGCGTCCAACGACTCTTGGGTCAGCCCCTCGATCACCTCCCGAACGGTGCGCATCCGGTCATGGCGAAGGTCGAGGACCTCGTCGAGCGTCGGGCGTACGACGCGGTCGCGCGGCACGCCGGGGGTGTCCGGCATCCCGTCCCACGGCAGGCCCAAGGGGTCCCACGGCGACGGGTCTGCGAGGATCGCCCGCCGGACCCATGAATCGGTGGCGAACGTCAGGTGGCGCAACGTCTCGATGAACGACCACTCGCCGTCCACCGACTCGTGCAGCAGCCGGGGTTCGAGCCCCCGGGCTCCCTCGACCGTGTCGCCCCACAGCCGCTCGATGATGTCCCACGCCTCGCTGAACCCCGCGGGATCGGTCGGCCGCATCTTGACCCGGTCGGGATAGCGCCGGTCGAGCTCGGCGCTGATCAACGGCCACACGTCGACCCCGTTGATCGTGACGTTCTCGATGGCACCGTCGATGTCGACGTCGACCAGCTCCACGCCCCGCATCACTACCCCGGTCATGTCTACCTCTCGGAAGCTGGCCCCGCCGAGACGCACGTCGTGGAAC
>JBOHDW010000295.1:0-3129 GCA_050700795.1 Nocardioidaceae bacterium
CCGAGGAAGCCGCCCTGCGCGGTGTTGTACTGCAGGCCGTAGACATTCGGGCCCGACGAGGGCGCGTCGATCTCGGCGTAGTGCTGGTTGGGGTTGGCCTTGGCGATCTTGGCCACGTTGCCGGCCATCAGACCGCCGACCGCGATCACGGTGTCGCAGCCCTTATTGGTCTCGGTGGTGAGGTTGGGGGTGTAGTCCGTCTGCGAGTTCGAGCTCACGTAGGAGATCTTGATGTTCGAGTTGGCGCCCTGGGCCGCAGTCATGCCTGCCCACGACGACTGGTTGAACGAGTGGTCGTCCACGCCGCCGGTGTCGAGAACCATGCACGCGTTGAAGGTCGCGGCCGCGGCGCTCGAGCCCCCGCCCCCGCTCCCGCTCCCCGACGGGGTGTTGTTGCTCGGCTTCGAGCCGCATCCGGCGACCAGAAGGGCGGTTGCCCCAATGACTGCAGCGATCTTCGTCGCGTGACGCAAGATGGCCTCCTGAAAATAAGAGCGCCGCCTTCGGGGCGCAAACCTTGGCACACCCTAGTACCCGTGAGCGCCACGCATGACCAATCGCGGCAGCCGGTTGCGGAAACTGTTACCTCTCGGTGACCAACGGGGACCGGTGGGGTGTCCTGAGGCTCAGCTCAGGGCGCGCAGGGCGGTCGCCGCGAGCACCCTGGCCCCGACCGCGACGGCCCCTTCGTCGATCCGCAGGTCGCCCTGGTGCAGGTCGTACGTCGGGCCACCCGGACTCCGGGTGCCGAGCCTGCCCATGGCGCCGGGCACCTCGTTGAGGTACCACGCGAAGTCCTCACCGCCCAGACTCTGCAGGGTTCCGGTGGTCGCGGCCGGCCCCAGGGCATCCTCGATCGCGGCCCCGAGCAGACCGGTCGCCGCCTCGTCGTTGACCACGGGAGGCACCCCCCTGATGTAGTCGATCCGGCTCTCGACGCCGTACGGCGCCAGGAGCTGCTCGATGAGGCCGGGCACCAGGGTGGCCGCCTCCGCCCAGGCGATCGGGTCGAGCATCCGAACGGTGCCGGCCACCTCGCCGACGTCGGGGATGACGTTGGGGGCCGAGCCCGCACGGATCATGCCGAAGACGATGCTCGCCCCCGAACGGGGGTCGAGCCGACGAGACAGCGCGGCCGGGAGATCTGTGACCAGCTTGGCGAGCGCATAGGTGAGGTCCTCGGTCAGCTGGGGTCGCGACGTGTGGCCGCCGCGCCCGCTCACCCGGACCCGCACCGAGTCGGCGGCTCCGGTGATCGCCCCCGAGCGCAGCCCGACGCGTCCGACGTCGAGGGCGGGGTCGCAGTGCAGCGCGAACGCGTAGCCGACATCCTCCAGCGCTCCGGCGGCGATCAGCTCGGGCGCGCCCCCCGGGATCATCTCCTCGGCGGGCTGGAACAGCAGCCGCACCCGGCCGGGCAGCGGCTCGACGGAGTCGCGCTCGGCGAGGCAGAGGCCCGCCCCCAGTACCGCGGAGGTATGCACGTCGTGGCCACAGGCGTGCGCGACGGCGGGCACGGTGCTGGTCCACGGATCCGTCGTACGGTCGTCCACCGGGAGAGCATCGAGGTCCGCGCGCAGCGCCACCACCCGCTCGCCGGTCCCCAGCTCGGCGATCAGCCCGCTGCGAGGGAGCAGTTGCACCCGCACCCCGGCCTCCGAGAGCCGCTCGGCCACCAGGCCGGTGGTGCGCTGCTCCTGCCAGGAGAGCTCCGGGTGGGCGTGCAGATCCCGGCGGAACTCGACCAGCTCGGCTTCGAGGGCGGGGGTGAGCACGACGGTGAGGGTACCCGCCTCCCCCGGACGGGGTCAGCGCGGGTCAGAAGGCGTCGGGCGGCACGTAGACCCCCCAGATGTCGCGCAGGGCATCACACACCTCGCCGACGGTGGCACGTGCGCGCAGCGCCTCCTTCATCGGGTAGAGCACGTTGTCGCTCCCCTCGGCGGCCAGCCTCAGTGCCTGGAGCCTCTTCGCGACCTCGTCCCCGTCCCGCTCGGCCCGCAGAGTGCTCAGCCGTTCGGCCTGGGCCGCCTCGATCGCCGGGTCGACCCGCAGCTGCTCGTACGGCTCCTCCTCGTCGAGCCGGAACCGGTTGAGCCCCACGACGGTCCGTTCCCGGCCGTCGATCTCCCGGGCGATCCGGTACGCCGACCGCTCGATCTCGCCCTTCTGGAACCCCGCCTCGATCGCCGCGACCGCGCCGCCGAGCTCCTCGACCTTCCCCATGAGGTCGCGGATGTCGACCTCCAGGTCGTCGGTGAGCGACTCGATCGCGTAGGAGCCGGCGAACGGGTCCACCGTCTTGGTCACGTCGGACTCGTAGGCGATCACCTGCTGGGTGCGCAGGGCGAGGCGCGCCGCCTTCTCGGTCGGCAGCGCGATCGCCTCGTCGAAGGAGTTCGTGTGCAGCGACTGGGTGCCGCCGAGGACCGCCGCGAGTGCCTGGACGGCCACCCGGACCAGGTTCACCTCGGGCTGCTGGGCGGTGAGCTGGACCCCCGCGGTCTGGGTGTGGAACCGCAGCATCTGCGCCTTGGGGTTGGTCGCGCCGAACTCGTCACGCATCACCTGGGCCCAGATGCGCCGGGCCGCCCGGAACTTCGCGACCTCCTCGAGGATCGTCGTACGCGACACGAAGAAGAACGAGAGCCGAGCGGCGAAGTCGTCGACGTCGAGGCCGGCCTTCACCGCGGCCCGGACGTACTCGATCCCGTCGGTCAGGGTGAAGGCGATCTCCTGCGCGGGCGTCGCGCCGGCCTCGGCCATGTGGGAGCCGGAGATCGAGATGGTGGTCCACCGCGGCACCTCGGCCGCGCAGTAGGCGAAGACGTCGGTGACCAGGCGCAGCGAGTGGGCGGGCGGGTAGATGTAGGTGCCGCGCGCGATGTACTCCTTGAGTACGTCGTTCTGGATCGTGCCGGTGATCTCGGCGCCGCCGATCCCGTGCTCCTCGGCGACCAGCTGGTACATCAGCAGGAGGAGGGCGGCCGGTGCGTTGATCGTCATCGACGTCGAGACCAGATCCAGCGGCAGCCCGTCGAACAGCACCCGCATGTCGTCGAGAGAGTCGATCGCGACGCCGACCCTCCCCACCTCGCCGTGGGCGGCCGGAGAGTCGGAGTCGTACCC
>JBOHDW010000296.1:0-6096 GCA_050700795.1 Nocardioidaceae bacterium
CGGACCCCGCAGGTCCGCGACGTGGTCGTGTCCGGTGGCGACGTGGCCAACATGCCGTGGGCTCGGTTGGAGGAGTTCCTCACCCGGCTGCTGGAGATCGAGAACATCCGAGACATCCGGCTCGCCACCAAGGCGCTGATGGGACTGCCGCAACACTGGCTGCAGGACGAGGTGCGCGCCGGCATGGAGCGGGTCGCCACCATCGCGCACGACCGGGGCGTGTCGATCGCGATCCACACGCACGTGAACCACGCGAACTCCGTGACCCCGCTGGTCGCCCGGGCGACCCGGGCGATGCTCGACACCGGGATCCGCGACGTCCGCAACCAGGGCGTCCTGCTCAACGGGGTCAACGCCGACCCGCACACGCTGCTCGACCTCTGCTTCGCGCTGCTCGACGGCGCGCAGATCATGCCGTACTACTTCTACATGTGCGACATGATCCCGTTCAGCGAGCACTGGCGGGTCTCGGTCGCCGACGCGCAACGGCTGCAGCACCACATCATGGGGTATCTCCCCGGCTTCGCCACTCCGCGGATCGTCTGCGACGTACCGTTCGTGGGCAAGCGGTGGGTGCACCAGCTTGCCGACTACGACCACGAGCTCGGCATCTCGTACTGGACGAAGAACTACCGCACCTCGATCGAGGCCGACGACCCCGAGGCGATGAATCGGACCTACGCCTACTACGACCCGATCCACAGCCTCCCGGAGGCCGGGCGGGCCTGGTGGGCCGAGCACGGCGGTGACCCGGACGAGCTCCTCGTGGCCGCGGAGGCGGCGGCCGAGGCCTCGCGCGACGCGGCCGAGGCCCAGAAGGTCTTCGCCTAACCCTCCCCTTCCCCCTCCCCCCGGACGTCACCACATGTGGTCGCCCGAGCAGCCACTTGTGATGACGTTGTGCGAGTGCGGGGCAGACTGATGGGGTGGGGCTCTCGCGGCGGACCGTCTTGCTGCTCGGCGTCGGCACGGTCCTGACCGGCTGCTCGTCCCCATCGTCGCCGGCCTCGCCTCCCCTGCCCTCCTCGTCGCCCTCCTCTCCTTCGTCCGGCTCCTTGTCGTCCTCACCCTCGTCGCCGTCCGCACCCTCGTCGGCCGCACCGGTGCTCCCGGCGGTCACCCGCTGGCACCCGAGTGGCAACGACATCTCCCCCGCCTGCAAGGCAGCGGCGGTACGCCGGATCGAGGCCCTCGGCAACGGGCGCGGGCGAGCGCTGCAGGTGATCGACGCCCAGTACGGCGGCATCCTCTCGACGACCGCAAGCGTGCTGGTGGTGACCCGGTCCTGGTCGCTGCGGGAGGGGACGGTGCGGTCGGGTGGCTCGACGTACGACGTGCGGCTGAGCCTGCGCGCAGGTCGCTGGCGAGTCACACAGCTCTCCCCGTCGCGCCCCGGTCCGGTCGCGCGGCACTCGCGGGCGGCCAAGAGGGTGCTGACCAGCGAGCGGATCACGCTGCCCCCCGCGGCACATCGCGACGTGCTGTCCGGCCGGGTGCACGACTCGGTCCTGCACGCGATGCTCGCGCTGGCGGCGTCGTACCGGATCGGGGTGAGCGTGGTGCGCTCAGGGCACCCGATCTACGTCTTCGGCACCGACCGGCTCAGCGACCACCCGCAGGGGCGGGCGTTCGACACGTGGCGCATCGACGGGCATCCGGTCGTCGACCCGCGCACATCTCGTCGGCTGGTCGTCGAGTACATGCACGCCGCGGCGGCGGCCGGCTCCTACAACGTGGGCGGACCGTACCTGCTCGGAGGGGCGCCGCAGTGGTTCAGCGACAACACCCATCACGACCACGTCCACGCCGGCTTCTTGACCTGACCCGCCGTTCTTTTGATGCGGATTGGTCCCCAACCGCACGAAAAGTCGGTCCATCCATGCGGTTCGTGACCATTCGGTGGTCCCGTACGACGGTGAGCCGATCGGTGCCCCGTACCCATCGGCTGCTCCGGTCGTGGGGACGCCGAATGGTCACAGACTGCACGTCGAGCCACCGGATCCATGCGGTTGGGGACCAATCCGCACGAGCCAGGGGGTCCGCACAAGCCAGGGTCAGTCGCCCAGGGCGGTCAACACGTTCACCAACCGGGCGATCGGGCTGCCGAGGTCCCACCGGTCGGCCAGCTCGACCAGCCGGTCGGGGTCCACCGGGGTCCGGGGCAGGGCCAGCTCCGGCTCACCCAGGTCGATCCCCCGCGCCACCTCCACGACGGCCGGCGCCGCGTCGAGGTACGCCGCCGCGTCGATGAGCCTGCGCCGCGGACCCGGCCCCATCTCCGACGACGGATCCGCGGCGGCCGCGCGGATGTCGTCCAGGCCGCCGAACCTCTGCAGCAGCGTGGTGGCGGTCTTCTCCCCGATCCCGGCCACCCCGGGAAGACCGTCGGAGGCGTCGCTACGCAGCGTGGCGAAGTCGGCGTACTGCCCACCGTCGATGCCGTACTTCTGCCTCAGCACGTCGTTTGTCACCCGCTCGTGCCGACTCACCCCACGCGCGATGTAGAGCACCCGCACCCGCGCCGCGTCGTCGACCAGCTGGAACAGGTCGCGATCCCCGGTCACCACGTCGACCGGCCGACCGGCGTCCTGGGAGAGCGTCCCGATCACGTCGTCGGCCTCGTAGCCGTCCGCACCCACCCGCGCGATCCCGAAAGCCTCGAGCACGTCGATGATGATCGGCACCTGGAGCTCGAGCGGGTCGGGGACCACCTCGACATCGGGGCCTCCGGCCACGACGTACTCCACCCGGTGGGCCTTGTACGACGGCACCAGCTCGACCCGCCAGGCCGGCCGCCAGTCGTTGTCCCAGCAGCAGGCAAGGTGCGACGGGGAGTACTCCCCCACCATCCGGGCGATGAAGTCGAGCAGCCCGCGCACCGCGTTGACCGGAGTGCCGTCCGGCGCCCGGAACGTGTCCGGCACCCCGAAGAAGGCCCGGAAGTACATCGACGCTGTGTCCAGGAGCATCAGGCTGTCCGTCACGTGGGCGAGTCTGGCACGACCGCTAGGCTCCAGGTCGTGGAGGAGCTCGACCAGAAGATCATCCGGCTGCTGGCCGCCGACGGTCGCATCTCGTTCACCGACCTCGGCAGGGCCACCGGCCTGTCGACGTCCGCGGGTCACCAGCGGGTACGCCGCCTCGAGGCCCGCGGCTTGGTGACCGGCTACGTCGCCACCTTGGACCACGACGCGATGGGCCTGCCGTTGACCGCCTTCGTCTCGATCCGCCCGATCGACCCCTCCCAGCCGGACGACTCGCCGGAGCGGCTCCGCGGGCTGTCCGAGATCGAGAGCTGCTGGTCGGTGGCCGGTGACGAGTCCTACATCCTCAAGGTCCGTGTCGCGACCCCGCTCGACCTCGAGGTGCTGCTCGCCCGCATCCGCGCCGCGGCCAACGTGTCCACCCGCACCACGATCGTGCTGTCCACGGCCTACGAGAACCGCCCCGTCACGGGCTGAGCCCGTGCGCACCTACTCAGAGCTCTTCTCACTGCGTGAGTTCCGTGTCCTGTTCGGCACCCAGTGCCTGACCGTGCTCTCGGGTGCGATGGGCAGCCTGGCCCTCGGCACGATCACCTACAAGGCCACCGGCTCCCCGCTGCTCAGCGCCCTGAGCATGTTCGGCGGGCCGTTGGTGCGGCTGGTCGGATCCTGGTTCCTGCTGTCCCTATCGGACCTGCTGCCTCCCCGGCGGGCGATGCTCCTGGTCGCCGGAAGCCTGTTGGTCACCGACCTGCTGCAGGCGATCCCCTCCGTGTCATGGCCGATGCGGTTCGTGCTGCTCGCGATCCCCTGGCTGGTGATGTCCGGCACCAGCGGTACGGCGATGGCCCTCATGTCGGAGATCGTCCCCGCGGACGCCTTCGTGCTGGGTCGCTCGACGCTCAACATCTCGGTCGGCGTCATGCAGATCGTTGGGTACGCCGCCGCCGGCCTCCTGCTCCTGCTCCTCTCGACGACCGACCTGTTCCTCGTCGCGGCCCTGGCGATGGCGTTCTCCTTCGCGCTGATCCGACTCGGGCTGCGGGACCGACCGCCCCGGGCCACCGGCGGCGGGGTGGCCAGCCGTACCCGTGCGGTGAACCGCCGGCTGCTCGGCTCGCCGGTCCTTCGACCCGTCTACCTGTGCCTCTGGGTGCCCAACGGGCTGATCGTCGGCTGCGAGGCGCTCTTCGTGCCGTTCGCCGTCGAGAAGGCGGGGTACCTGTTCGCCGCGACCGCGGCCGGGATGCTCGCCGGCGACATCGTGGTGGGTCGCTTCGTGCCCGAGGCCGTGCGCGACCGTCTGGTGGAGCCGTTGCGGTTCCTACTGGCCCTGCCCTACCTCGGGTTCGTGCTGGTCCCGAGCCTGCCCGTGGCGGCCGTCGTGGGGATGGTCGCCTCGTTCGGGTACTCGGCCAGCCTGCCCCTCCAGGAGCGGTTGGTCACCCGTACCGCCCCCGAGGAGCGCGGCCAGGTGCTCGGCCTCAACAGCACGGGGATGATGGTGATGCAGGGGCTCGGCGCCGTGCTGGGCGGCGCGATCGCCGAGCTCCTCGGCCACGGCGCACCGGCCGCGGCCCACGCGGTCGCGGTGATGGCCGTCCTTTCCGTGCTGGTCTCGCTGGCGCTGATCCCCGGCCTGCGCCGGAGCCGGGAGCGGGTTCACAGCGAGCTGTAGGCGACCACACCGTGTCGTAAGGCCCGCGACGCGTCGCGGGCATGCTCCCGGAGGGCACCCGGGCCGGCGGCGTCCGCGACCTGGTCAGTGAGGTCGAGCAGCTGCTTCATCCAGCGGACGAAGTCGCCGGCGGCGAGGTCGGTCTCGTCCAGCACCTCGTCGAGCGCGGCACCCTCGGCCCAGCGGTACGCCGCCCACGCGAACCCCAGGTCCGGCTCCCGAAGGAAGTCGAGCCGGTGCTCCCGCTCAAGTGCGTCCAGCTCCGACCACAGCCCGACCGTCCCGGCCAGCGCCTCCTTCACCCGGCCGCCGGGGAGCCGCGGCGCGACCGCGTCATCGGGACGCCGGGACTCGAAGACCAGCGCGGACAGGGCGGCCGACAGCTCACTGGGCGACAGGCCGTCCCACAGCCCGGTCCGCAGCCCTTCCGCGGCGACCAGGTCGAGACCGGAGTAGATCCGCATCAACCGCTGCCCGTCCGGGCTCACCCGGTCGTCCACGAGGTAGCCGAGCTCCGTGAGCACCTCGCAGACCCGGTCGAACTGCCGCGCGATCGTGTTGGTGCGCTCCTCGATGCGCCGCCGCAGCGTGTGTGCGTCCCGGTCCAGCTTGAACCACCGCTCGGCCCACCGGGCGTGGTCCTCACGGTCCGGGCAGTCGTGACACGGGTGCGCCCGCAGCTCGGCGCGCAGCCGCTCGACATCGTCGCCTTTGGGACGCGGGGCCCCCGCCCGTCCGGCCGACACCGGGGGCGGCGGGGTGAGGTTGTGCGTGTGGGACCGCAGCGCGGAGGCCAGATCGCGCCGCGCCTGCGGGTTCCGGCCGTTGAAGCTCTTCGGGACCCGCATCCGAGTGAGGGCGGCCACCGGAGTCGCGAAGTCCACCAGGGACAGCCTCCGAGCGTGCCGGTCCGCGGTCACCACGAAGGGGCGCGGGCCGTCGCGGTCCGAGCGCATGCCCGGGTCGATGACGACCGCCATTCCGGCGTACCGCCCACTCGGTACGTCGATCACGTCGCCCGGCTTGAGCCGCTCCAGCGAGCTGACCACCGCATCGCGCCGGTCGGCGCGCCGGGCCTTGGCCAGCCCGGCCTCGATGTCGGAGAGCCGCCGTCGCACGGCCGCGTAGGCCATGAAGTCGCCCCGGTCGCACGTCGCCGCGTCGGCGTACCCGGCGAGCGCCTCGTCGGACCGGCGCAGCTGTCGGGCCAGCCCGACGACCGCCCGGTCGGCCTGGAACTGCGCGAACGAGCTCTCCAGCAGCTCGCGGGCGGTGCTCCGCCCGACCTGATGCACCAGGTTGACCGCCATGTTGTAGGACGGCCGGAACGACGAGCGGAGGGGGTACGTGCGGGTGGAGGCGAGCCCGGCCACCGCGGCGGGGTCGAACCCGGGCTGCCACAGGACCACGCCGTGCCCCTCGGTGTCGATGCCG
>JBOHDW010000297.1:0-3272 GCA_050700795.1 Nocardioidaceae bacterium
GCCGCCTACGCTCGGGCGCCGCTCGTGCCGGCACCTGGATCCGCGGCGCGGCGTACCTGCCCAAGTGGGTCGTCCTCGGCACCGGGATCGGCCTGATCGCGGGGCTGGGGGCGGTGGCGTTCTACCGGACGCTGCGGTTCGCCACCTGGCTCTTCATGCACGTGATCGCCGACTACCGGCCGCCGTTCCCGGCCGGAGAGGGCGGTGGTTCCGGGACGGGACACTTCCCGCACGGGTGGCTGATTCCGATCATCGTGTGTCTCGGCGGCCTGGTGACCGGGCTCGTCGTACAGCGTCTTGCGCCTGAGGCCGAGGGCCATGGCACGGACGCCGCGATCGACGCGGTGCACACCAACCCCCGCATGGTTCGTACTCGTGCGGTGATCGTCAAGCTGATCGCCTCGGCCCTCATGATCGGGTCCGGGGGTTCGGGTGGCCGGGAAGGTCCCACCGCGCAAATCTCGGCCGGCTTCGGGTCCCTGCTCGCCCGCACGCTGGACCTGTCGCCGGAGGACGGCCGGACGGCGGTCTCGGTTGGCATCGGCGCTGGTATCGGTTCGATCTTCTCCGCCCCCTTGGGCGGCGCGGTGCTCGCTGCGGACATCATCTACATGGACGACTTCGAGGTCGAGGCGCTGATCCCCGGGCTGATCGCCTCGATCGTGGGCTACACGGTGTTCGGACTGATCGACGGATTCAATCCGATGTTCGGCTACGTCGCGCCGGGCTACGAGTTCCACGAGCCACTGCAGCTGGTGTGGTTCGCGCTGATCGGGGCCTGCGCCGGCTTCGTTGGCCTGGCCTACAGCAGAGGCTTCCACGGCACGGTGCGGCTGTTCCGGCGGATGCGGCTGCCCGGCTTCCTTAAGCCGGCGATCGGCGGGCTGGCGACCGGGCTACTGGCACTCGCGCTGCCCGAGGTGCTCGGCACCGGCTACGGATGGGTGCAGGCGTCCCTCGGCCGGCCGGAGCTGATGGCGATCCCGCTGTGGGTGGTGCTGTTACTACCGTTCGCCAAGATCGCGGCCACCGCCTTCTCCATCGGGTCTGGCGGCTCGGGTGGCATCTTCGGCCCGGGCATCGTGATCGGCGCATTCACCGGGGCCGCGATCTGGCGGCTACTCGCACCGATCGCACCCGGCGTGCCGCACTCACCGGCCCCGTTCGTCATCGTCGGAATGATGGCCTGCTTCGGTGCCATCGCGCGCGCACCGCTCGCCGTCATGCTTATGGTTGCCGAGATGACCGGCAGCCTGACCATCCTCGCTCCCGCCATGGTCGCAGTCGGAATCGCGTACCTGATCGTGCGCGGCTCGGGGGAGACGATCTACCGGAGTCAGCTCCGCAGCCGCGACGACGCTCGAGCCGCCCGGCTGCGCACCGGCATGCCACTTCTCGCGCGGGTCAGCGTCGTCCAAGCGATGGTCCCACCCCGACTCGTCATCACCGACACTAAGACGGCGAGTGAGGCGCGCGACGCGCTCCGCGCCGCCGGCGTTCCGGGAGCCCCGGTGATCGATGAGGAGCGGCACTTCCTCGGTGACATCTCGATCGCAGCGCTCGACGCAGCGCCCGAGGAGGCGCACGACCAGCCGGTGGCGCGGCGGGTCGACGCGGCCGCGCCGTCGCTCGCCGAGGACGCCAACCTCGACCAGGCGCTCCAGGCCCTCGTACCCGGCCACCCGTGGCTGACCGTGCTGGGACCACAGCGGGAAGTCCGCGGCACCCTCGCCATCAGCGATCTGGTGCGCGCCTACCGAAAGCAGGTGCGCACTGACGCGCACCGGATCTCCCGAGCCTCGGCCAACGCGGTCCTCGTGGAGGAACCGGTCGGCGAGCACAGTCCGCTGATCGGGCACCCGCTGAACCAGGCCGTGTTGCCCGAGGCGACCGTCGTGCTCTCGGTTCAACGCGGCGACACGGTCAGTCTCGGACTCGCTACTTCCCCGGTGGCCGCCGGCGACATCGTGACCGCGCTCGCCCGCCCGGACCACGTCGACGACATCAGGGCATTGCTCGGCCTCAGCGAGCCGGGATCGGGTCGGGCGACCGCCGCCACTCCCGTCTGAGCAGGCCGAACACCCACGAGTCAGATACCTCGCCGTTCACGATGCAGTCTTCCCGCAATGTCCCTTCCCGCACGAAACCGCTCTTCTCCAGGACGCGGGCGGATGCCACGTTGCGGGTATCGGTCTCGGCCTGGACCCGGTTCAGGTCCAGCGCGTCGAATGCCCACTGCAGCACGGCGCGCGCGGCCTCCGTCGCGTAGCCGTGACCCCACGCCGCATCGGTGAGGCAGTAGCCCAACGACGCGCTGCGGTAGTCCGGGTTCCAGCGGGTCAGACCGCACCAGCCGATGAAGGTCTCGTCGGAAACACGGTCCAGGGCCAGCCGTGCCCCGGTGCCTTCCTCCGCCATCTGCCGACAAGCCGCCATGAAGCGGTCGGCGCGAGCCCGTTCGCTCCACGGCGGCGTATCCCAGTAGCGCAGCACGTGGGCGTTGCTCTGCAGCGCGAAGAGGGCGTCCGCGTCCGCGTCGGTGAAGGGACGCAGTCTCAGACGTTCAGTGTGCAGCGTTGGGGTGGGCAGGGACATGGGAGCCATCTTGCACCGAGGACGGGGGATGCCGTCGACCTGGCGCTCTCGGCGGTGAGAGGCTCGCGGTCATGACGGGTGGAGCGGCTCGCGAGGTCGTGCTCGAGACGGAGCGGCTGCTGCTCAGACCATGGCGGGTGGCCGAGGCCGCCGTACAGCGTGAGCTCTGGACCGAACGTGATCCACGAGTGCCGCCGCACCGGCGGATCGACGCGTACGGACACCCCACGGTCGCGGAGCTCGAGGAGGCGATCCGAACCGACCAGCCCTCGTCGATCGGATTGTTGGCGGTCGAGCGGAAGGCCGCCGGTGACGTCATCGGCTACTGCGGGCTGGTCGACAGCGGACGTGGGTCGGAGGGGGAGCCGGAGCTGGCGTTCGAGCTGCTACGCCGAGTGTGGCGTCAGGGCTACGCGACCGAGGCCTCGTTGGCGGTCCTGGAGTGGGCGAGATCGTCCGGGTACGAACGGCTGTGGGCAACGGTCTGGGACTGGAACACCGCTTCTCGGCGGGTGCTTGCCAAGGTCGGTTTCACCGAGACCGAGCGGACCGAGGTGGACCCGGTCCACGGGACCACGATCTTCACCGCGAGACAGCTCTGACAAGGAACCACTACGATCGCCGGCGTCGCCGGGGGATAGCTCAGCCGGTGAAGACCGACCAGCAGATGTCGTTGC
>JBOHDW010000298.1:0-3212 GCA_050700795.1 Nocardioidaceae bacterium
ACCCCATCTTGCGGACCTGGAGCATCTGCTGCTTGAAGTCCTCGAGGGTGAACTCGTTGCCCTTGCCGCCCTTGAGCAGCTTCTGGGCCATCTTCTCGGCCTGGTCGACCTCGAAGTGCTTCTCCGCCTGCTCGATCAGCGTGAGCATGTCGCCCATGTCGAGGATGCGCGAAGCCATCCGGTCGGGGTGGAAGAGATCGAAGTCGGTCAACTGTTCGCCCGCCGAGGCGAACATCACCGGTCTGCCGGTGACCGAGGCGACCGACAGCGCGGCACCACCGCGAGCGTCGCCGTCGAGCTTGGTGAGTACGACGCCGTCGTACCCGACACCGTCGAGAAAGGCGCGCGCGGTGGTGACGGCATCCTGACCGATCATCGCGTCGACCACGAAGAGGATCTCGTCCGGTCGCACCGCGTCGCGGATGTCGGAGGCCTCCCGCATCAGATCGGCGTCGACGCCGAGCCGGCCGGCCGTGTCGACGATCACCACGTCGTGCAGGCTGCGCCTGGCCTCCTCGACGCCGGCTCTGGCGACCGCAACCGGGTCCCCGACCCCGTTACCCGGTTCGGGCGCGAACACTCGCACTCCGACCCGGTCGCCGTTGACCTGGAGCTGGTTGACCGCGTTCGGCCGTTGTAGGTCGGCCGCGACCAGCAACGGGCTGTTGCCCTGCCCCTTGAGCCAGAGGGCGAGCTTCGCGGCGAGCGTGGTCTTCCCCGAGCCCTGCAGCCCCGCCAGCAGGATCACGGTCGGAGGGGTCTTGGCGAACCGGAGGCGGCGGGTCTCTCCACCGAGGATCGCGACCAGCTCGTCGTTGACGATCTTGACGACCTGCTGAGCGGGGTTCAGTGCCTGGCTGACCTCCTCACCACGGGCCCGGTCCTTGACCGCCTCGACGAACTGCTTTACGACCGGAAGCGCCACATCGGCCTCCAGCAGCGCGATGCGGATCTCGCGCGCGGTGGCGTCGATGTCGGCGTCGGACAGTCGGCCCTTGCCGCGCAGGTTCTTGAACGTGTCGGCGAGCCGGTCGGACAGGGTGGCGAACAAGGCGGTCCTTCGTCAGTTCGTGTGCGGTGGTTGCCCAGCCTAACCGGCGGCGCGTGGGCCGAGCGCGGCCCGGACCGGTTCCGGAGGCTGGGTCGTGAGCGCCACCGCGACCCGCTCGACCAGGGCACCAACCAGGCCGGCGCGCCACGAGGACCACGCCTGCGGCGACGTGGCCCGGGCATCGGCCTCGGTCAGGACGGAGAGCATGGCAAGCACCCCAGCGGTCCCGACCGCCGCGACCACGCCGGTCACCGTGGCCGGGTCCTCGGGGTCGCGGGTGGTGGCCACGTCGGGAAGCAGCAGGTGCCAGCGGACCAATGTGGCCACCAGGTCGGCGTCTCCCGCCGAGAAGCCCAGGCGGAGTGCGGCTCGCCGAGCGATCGGTGCCCCGGCCCTCGCGTGCTCGGTGGGCTCGGCCTTGCCGACGTCGTGCAGCAGCGCGGCGACCAGGACGACGTCGGGTCGCGGGATGCGACGGATCAGACCGGCCGCCTCGATACAGGTCTCGACGAGGTGCCGGTCGACCGTGAACCGGTGGATCGGCGAGGCGTGCGGCAGCAGGCGGAGCCGCTCCCACTCCGGGAGCATCCGGTCGAGGGCACCGCTCTCGTCCAGCGCCTCCCACACCGGCAGCAGCCCCGGCCCGGAGGCAAGCAGCCGGACGAACAGGCTGCGGGCCGGGGCCGGCCAGGGCTCGGGCAGCGGCGGGCACTCCCGCACGAGCCGGGCCGCGGTGGCGGGGGCGAGGGCGACCCCACGCTCCGCGGCTTCGGCCGCGGCGCACAGGACCAGGAGAGGGTCCCGCTCGGGTCGTGCGCCGAAGTCGAGCACCACCTCCCCCGCCGAGAGGGCGATCCCCGGAGCGACCGGCTGCAGCTCGGGGCGCCGGGGACCCGAGCGCCCCGGAGCGAGCGCCCCCTCGACCCTGCGCCAGGTGAGCCGCGACAGCTGGTTCAGGTGCCGGCCGATCTCGCGGACGTGACGCTGGGCCTCCTCGGCATCGGCCAGGCCGAGTCCGCCGGCAAGGTCGGACCATCCGTCGGGCGCGACCCGGTCGCTCGTCCGGTGGGCTCCGTCATGGCAGACGTCGCGCACGTCGAGGAGGGCGCGGTGCCACCTCTCGAGCTCCTTATGGGGTACGTCGACCACCCACGTCGCCCTCAGCGCCCGGAGAACCGTCGCGTCACGGAGCCCTCCGAGCGACTCCTTCAGGTCCGGGACCGACGCGTGCGCCAGCTCTCCCAGCAGCCGAGCGCGGGCCTCCGCCAGGCGATGGAGCTCGGGCAGCCGGCGTCTTGCGTCGCGCCGCCATGCGGAGAGCAACGAGCTCCGCAGCGTCGCGCTGAGGACGGGGTCGCCGGCCAGATGGCGAACGTCGAGCATCCCGAGCGCGACCCGAAGGTCATCGGCGGCGAGCGCCCTCGTCTGGGAGACGGACCGCACGGCGTGGTCGAGCCTGCGACCGCTGTCCCAGAACGGGTACCACAGCCGCTCCGCGCACGGGCCGGGGTCGACCTCGTCGGCATGCACCAGGACCAGGTCCAGGTCGCTGTGGGGCGCGAGCTCGCCGCGGGCGAGGCTTCCCACCGCCACCAGCGCGATCCCCCGTTCGGCCGCTCCCGACTGCACGAACGCCGCCGCGCAGAGGGCATCGGCCGCCTCGGTCCGCTCCCGCCGCTCGGCCGCCGTCATCGCTCAGAGCGCCGCGCCGTCGCGCTCTCCCGTCCGCACCCGGACGACGGTGTCCACCGGAACCACCCAGACCTTGCCGTCTCCGATGCGGCCGGTCTGTGCGCTCTTCACCAGGATGCCGACCACGTCTTCGGTGTCGGGGTCGTCCACGACGATCTCGACTCGCACCTTGGGGACCAGCGTTACGTCGTACTCCGCGCCCCGGTAGACCTCGGTGTGGCCCTTCTGCCGGCCGTAGCCGCTGACCTCGCTCACCGTCATCCCGGCGATCCCGAACGTCTCCAGCGCCTGGCGGACCTCGTCCCACTTGTGCGGCTTGATAACCGCGGTCACCAGCTTCATCCCGGCAGTCCTCTCCCTGGAGCCTCTTGATGTCCACCGAACACGCTGCGCGTGCCCGCGGTCGCGTGCAGGTCGTACGCCGTCTCGGCGTGCTCGGCGCTGTCGATGCCGGCCAGCTCGTCCTCCT
>JBOHDW010000299.1:0-6761 GCA_050700795.1 Nocardioidaceae bacterium
CCCTTGCCGTACGTCGCGATCACGTCGCCGGCCGCGGGGACCCCGCGCTGTCCGAAGCCGAACGTGGTGACCCGACCGGCACCGTCGACGATGTCACCGTCCCCGTCGCCCCCCGTCGCCAGGACGAACAGCTCTCCGGTGGCGTAGGCGGACGGTCCGAACCCGAAGGCCGGGGCGATGCCGCGGACCACGTGGGTCCCGGTGTCCAGCCGCCAGGCGTAGCGGCAGAAGGTCTCCGCGTCCACGCAGACCTTCCACGTGGTCATGACCGCGCCGGTTCCGTTCTCGGCGTAGGTGTCGAGGCTTCCGCGGGCGACGATCTGGGCCGCGTCGGCCGCCGCCAACCGTTGTCGCGGTGTGGGCGCGGTCGAGGTGCTCGGCGAGGGTGAGCCGGTCGAACGATGCACGGGCGGGGGGGTGCTCGAGTGCCCGCGTGGGACGAACGCGACTCCGGCTCCGCCCATGACGATGGCGGTCGCGGCCACCACGCCGACCGCTTGGCGGCGCCGCCGGACCCCCGCGCGACGGACCAGTGACTCGAAGGCCGGCGGCCTGGTCCGCTCCGAGGACTCCACGGCGAGCCCGGTCAGGTCGGGGAGCTCAGTCATGACGAGCCTCCGTTTCGGTGTGGTCCGAGAGGTACGACGCCAGCGCGGCTCGGCCGCGGGAGAGCCGGGCCTTCACGGTTCCGATCGGTACGCCGAGGGTGGCCGCCACCTCGTGGACGGGCAGGTCGGCCACGTGGTGCAACGCGATCGCCTCGCGCTGCGCGGCCGGCAGCCGCTTCAACGCCTCGACCAGGGCGACCCGGTCCGGGGACACCCCTTCGTCCGGAGGCTCGACGGGGTGTCGGGTCAATCCGGCCAGCCGGGTCATCCGTCGCCAGCGACTGCGGGCCACGTTCACCGCGACGGTGCGCAGCCACGCCTCCGGGTTGTCGGCCCGGCGCACGGTCGTGGCGTGGTTGATCGCACGCACGAACGCCTCCTGTACGACGTCCTCGGCCTCCGCGCGACTGCCCGTGACGCCCACGAGCTGCCCGACGAGCCGGCGGTACGACGCGTCGTACAGCGTCGCGATGAACTCGACGTCGCGCACCGAACCCCCTTCCGCCGTAGCGCAGTCTCCACCCAACCGACCAACGGGGACCCGGTTTGGTTGCATCCGGGTCTTTGACACAATGCCGAGCATGCCCGAGGTCCCCCGTCCCCGAGTCCTGTCCGGCATCCAGCCGACCGCTGACTCGTTCCACTTCGGCAACTACCTGGGCGCCCTGCGCCAGTGGGTGGCCCTCCAGGACGACTTCGAGGCGTTCTTCTTCATCGCCGACCTGCACGCGATCACCGTCGAGCAGGAGCCGAAGAAGCTGCGCGACCGCACCCGCGTTGCGGCGGCCCAGCTGATCGCGATGGGGATCGACCCGGAGCGGTCGGCGATCTTCCTGCAGAGCCAGATCCCCGCGCACGCCCAGCTGACCTGGGTGCTGCAGTGCCTGACCGGGGTCGGCGAGGCCCGCCGGATGACCCAGTTCAAGGACAAGTCCGCGAAGGGCGGCGAAGGGGCGGCCTCGGTCGGGCTGTTCACCTACCCGATCCTGCAGGCCGCCGACATCCTGCTCTACCGGCCGCAGTACGTCCCGGTCGGCGAGGACCAGCGCCAGCATCTCGAGCTGACCCGCGACCTCGCGCAGCGGTTCAACCACCGCTACAAGGAGACCTTCCGGATGCCGGAGCCCTACATCCTCAAGGCGACCGGCAAGATCGGTGACCTCCAGGAGCCGGCGGCCAAGATGTCCAAGTCGTCCTCGTCCCCGTCCGGCATCATCGAGATGCTGGACGACCCGAAGGTGTCGGCGAAGAAGATCCGCTCAGCGGTCACCGACTCCGGCAGTGAGGTCCGCTTCGACGAGCAGGAGAAGCCGGGCATCTCGAACCTGCTGACGATCCACTCGGCGCTGTCCGGCCGGGAGGTTGCCTCGCTCGAGGAGCAGTACGCCGCCCGCGGCTACGGCGACTTCAAGGCGGAGCTCGCCGATCTCGTGGTGGAGTTCGTGACGCCCTTCCGCGACAAGACGCTCGAGCTGCTCGCCGACACGAGCCGGCTCGACGCCGTCCTCGACGATGGTCGTCAGCGCGCCGCCGCCGTCGCGGAGCAGACCCTCGCCGACGTCTTCGAGCTGGTCGGGTTCGCCGGCTCCGAGCGACCGTGACCACGATCGGCGTGGCGGTCGCGGTTCCCGAGCCGTGGGGCTCCGAGCTGCAGGAGTACCGCCGCACCCTCGGTGACCACTCCGCGGCGGGCATTCCCACCCACATCACCCTGCTCCCACCTATAGAGATCGACGCCGAGCGGTTCGAGAGCGTCACCACCCATCTCGCCGACGCGGCGTCCGGCCACCCGCCGTTCGCTGTGCACCTGCGGGGGACCGGCACGTTCCGGCCGATCAGCCCGGTCGTCTTCGTGGCGGTCGCCGACGGCATCTCGGCGTGCGAGCAGCTGGCCTGGGCGATCCGGAGCGGTCCGCTGGGCACCGCGCTGAGCTTCCCCTACCACCCACACGTGACCGTCGCGCACCACCTGGACGACGCGGCCATGGACAAGGCGTTCGACGAGCTGTCCGACTTCGAGTGCGAGTTTCCCGTCGACCTGTTCTCGGTCTACGTCCACGACCTCGAGTCCGGATGGGTTGCGGCTCGCGACATCGCCCTGGACGGCTAGCCCACGATGCCGTCGCCGAAGGAGCGGGCCACGCGCGTCGTACGACGGTTGCGCAAGCGCTTCCCCCTTCTCGATCATCTGCTCGCGATGCTCGAGCACTACGGACGGGTCAAGGGGTCCACGCACGCCGGCGCGGTCACCTACTACGGCTTCCTCTCGTTCTTCCCGATCCTGGCGCTGGCGTTCTTCGTGGTCGGCTACGTCGCCCGCGTCTACCCGCAGGCCCACGACGAGCTGATCACAGCCCTCGACCGGCTGCTCCCCGGGCTGATCGGGAGCGGACCGGGCCAGATCGGCCTCTCGGTCTTCGAGCGGTACGCCGGCACGGTCGGTCTCGTGGGGCTGGTCGGGGTGCTCTACTCCGGGCTCGGCTGGCTCTCGGGCATGCGCACCGCTCTGGGTGCCCTCTTCGACCGACCGAAGCGCGAGCAGCCGAACCTGGTGATGGGCAAGGTGCGCGACGTGGTGGCGCTGGTGCTGATCGGCCTGATCCTGGTCGTCTCGGTGGTGCTGTCGGGAGCCGTGGACCGGTTCAACGCCCGGGTGCTGGACTGGCTCGGCCTGGACCGCAGCGGCACCGTGCTCACCGTCGTGCTGTGGCTGCTCGGTCACGCCTGCGGTGTGGTGGCGAGCACGTTGTTGCTGGTGGCGATGTTCCGCCTCCTCGCGAGCCCGCACCTGTCCGCGCTCTCGTTGTGGCGAGGCGCGCTCGTCGGGGCGGTCGCCTTCGAGGTGCTCAAGGCGGTCGCGACGCTGCTGATCGCGCACACCCAGGACCAGCCGGCCTTCCAGGCCTTCGGCGTCTCCCTGGTGCTGCTGATCTGGATCAACTACTTCTCCCGGCTGGTGCTCTACGGAGCGGCGTGGGCCTACACCTCGGAGCCACGGTCGACGAACCCGTCCGCCGGCCGGGAGTAACCTCGCCCTCGATGGTCTACGACGAGCTCGACGTACCCGGTTCGCTGCACGTCGGCCGATGGACCGGCTCGCCGGACGCAGCCACCGTGCTCGCCGTACACGGGGTGACCGGGAACCACCGGTCCTGGTCGCTGGTGGCCGAACGCGTGTCGGCCACCTTCCTCGCTCCCGACCTGCGCGGACGAGGTCTGAGCGGGTCGCTGCCCGGCCCCGTGGGGATCGCCCGGCACGTTGCGGACCTGGTCGACGTCTTGGACCACCTCGACCTCGCGCGGGTGACGCTGGTCGGCCACTCGATGGGCGGCTTCGTGGTGGCCGCGCTGGCCGCCGAGCACCCCGACCGCGTCGACCGGGTGGTCCTGGTCGACGGGGGACTGCCCTTCCCACCTCCGCCGCCCGGCCGGTCACCGGAGGAGGCGCTGGCGGCCACGCTCGGTCCCGCCGCGCAGCGGTTGACGATGACGTTCGAGTCCCGAGAGGCGTACCTCGACTTCTGGCGACCGCACCCGGCCCTGGGGCCACACTGGTCGGCGGCCGCCGAGGAGTACTTCGACTACGACCTCGTCGGCGAGCCGCCCACGCTGCGCTCGAGCGTCTCGCTCGAGGCGGTGGGGGACGACTCCCGCGACATGATGGACGCCGACACGGCCGACGCGCGGGTGCACGCCCTTCCGCCGGGCACGGTGTTCCTGCGCGCGCCGTACGGCATGCTCGGGGAGCCGGGCGGGCTCTACCCGGCCGAGCTCGTCGCGGCGTACGCCGGTCGCTACCCGCACGTCTCGATCGCCGAGGTGCCCGGCGTCAACCACTACACGATCCTGCTCACCGAGCCGGGCGCCACCGCGGTCGCCACGGCCCTCCCCGATCCGGCCTAACGGTCGTCGCGCAGGATCGCGTAGAGGTAGCCGTCCCGGTACGCCCCGTCACGCCACTGTGCCCCGCGGGTCCGCCCCTCGCGTTGGAAGCCGGCCGCTTCGAGGGCCCGCTGCTCCGCGGTGTTCTCGACGTCGGTGTGCGCCTCGATGCGATTCGCCGTGGTGTGTTGGAAGAACAGCTCGACGAGCCGGGCCTGCGCCGCGGTGCCGATACCGCGCCCTCGATGCTCGGGTCGGAGCCAGATCCCGATCATCGGGCAGCGCGACCCCTCGTTGGGTCCCCACTTCTGCCAGTGCCAGCTGAGCATGCCGGCCAGCTCGCCATCGTCGACGACCACGGACAGGGCGCCGGCGCCGTCGAGCCCCGGAGCCGCCGGCGTCGTTCGTGGCGCCTGTGGCCCGAAGCTGTCGAAGGGGCTCTCTCCGCCGGTGAGGGCGGGCAGGTCCTCGGGTTGTTGGGGACGCAGGGTGACTCCCACCCCAGCAGTCTGACACGGCCTCGTCGACCACCCAGGCGCCCGGGCGGAGGTCAGATCCAGGGGGCGTACGACGGCGGCGGCAACGGGCCCGTCGAGCGGTTCCTGGCCGCTTCGTAGCCCGCCGCGATCTCCAAGAGGGCCCGCTCGGAGGATGCCCCGCCCCAGAACGTCACCGCCACGGGGAGGCCGGATGCGAGCTCCGAGGGGACGGTCACGAGCGGGTAGCCGGCCATCGCCGCGGGCGACGTGCACGAGCCGGTGTGTGCCTCGGGGTTGACCAGGTCGATCGGGATGGCCGGTGAGTACGACGGCGACACGAGCGCGTCGAGCCGGTGCGCCTTCAAGACGGCGTCGATCCCCTCGTCTCGACTCTTCGTGACGCAGCGGGCCCGCGCGGCGGCGTACTCCTCGGTGTCGACGCCGGGAACCTGAAGAGCCTGCTCGAACAGCGACTGTCCGAAGTGGGCCAGCTCGGTGTCGGCGTGGACGCGGTTGAACTCCACCACCTCCTCGAGCGAGCGGGGCCCGTCGCCGGGCCGGTCGGCGAGGTAGGTCGCCAGGCCACTGCGCAGCTCGGCCAGCAGCACGGTCAGCTCGTCGTCCCAAGTGAAGTCGGTGAGGGCCTCCAGGTCGGTGTTCTCCACGATCGTCGCGCCGCCCGCGGCGAGAAGGGCGACCGCGCGCTCGGCTGCCTCGTCGGCGGGCGGGCTGTAGCCCCAGTAGACCTTGCGAGGCACGCCGATCCGCTTGCCCGCGAGCCGGCCGTCGACCGCGTGGGCGGCGTAGTCGACCCCGTCCCCGGCGATCACCGAGAGGAGCGCGGCGGCGTCCGCGACGGTCGCGGCCAGCGGGCCGGGGGTGTCCTGCGAGTGCGAGATCGGTACGACGCCCGCGGTGGGCACCAGCCCGACGGTCGGCTTGATCCCGACGCACCCGTTGAACGCCGCCGGGCAGGTGATCGAGCCGTCGGTCTCGGTGCCGATGGCGTACGACGCGAGCCCCGCCGCGACGGCCGCGCCGCTCCCCGAGCTCGAGCCCCCGGCCGATCTGTTCAACGCATAGGGGTTGCGGGTCAGCCCGCCGTAGGCACTCCACCCCGACGTGGACGCGCCGTCGCGGATGTTGGCCCACTCGCTGAGGTTGGTCTTCCCGAGCACGACCATCCCGGCGTCTCGAAGGCGGCGCACGAGCGGGGCGTCACGAGACGGGTTCGGGAGCTGGGCCAGCGCCAGCGATCCTGCCGTGGTCGGGAGGTCGGCGGTGTCGACGTTGTCCTTCACCAGGACGGCCCGACCGTGCAGGGGCCCACGGCTCCTGCCGTCGCGCGCCTCCGCGTCGAGGGTGCGCGCGACCGCCAGCGCGTCGGGGTTGAGGGCGCATACCGACGAGATCGACGGGTCGATCGAGGCGATGAGATCCAGCAGCTGCTCCACGTCGGCTTCGCTCACGAGGTGATCCTGCCACCGCTTGCGCACCCGCGCCCCGCCCGCCGTACCCTTCGGGGATGAGCACGCCCGAGCCCGGCCGCACCGAGTCCGGTCTCCGGTTCGAGGCCGTCTACGGCCCCGAGGCGCTCGACGGCTTCGATCCCGCGACCCGGCTCGGGGAGCCGGGGGGGTACCCCTACACCCGCGGCGTCTACCCGTCGATGTACACCGGGCGCCCCTGGACGATGCGCCAGTACGCCGGCTTCGGCACCGCGAGCGAGTCCAACACGCGCTACAAGCAGCTGGTGGCCAACGGCACCGGCGGGCTGTCGGTCGCGTTCGAC
>JBOHDW010000300.1:0-10633 GCA_050700795.1 Nocardioidaceae bacterium
GTCGATCTCCGCCTCGATGACTTGCTTGTCCTGGACGGGCAAGAAGGCCCCCGCGACCCCCGCCTTGGCCAGGTCGACGACACCGGACTCGTCCAGCCCCAACAGGTCGGCCGCGATGGCGTACTCACCGTTGAGCGTGGTGGCGAACATCGGCGGGTCGTCGCTGTTGACGGTGACGAGTACGCCCGCATCTCGCATCGCCTTGATCGGGTGCTCCTCGAGCGTCGCCACGGCCCGCGTGGCGACGTTCGAGGTCGGGCAGACCTCGAGTGGGATGCGCCGCTCGGCGAGAAGGCCGAGCAGTGCGTCGTCTTGCACCGCGGAGGTGCCGTGACCGATGCGTTCGGCCCCCAACAGCTCAAGCGCCTCCCAGATGGTCTCCGGGCCGGTGGTCTCTCCGGCATGCGGCACGCTGTGCAGACCGATCGCTCGGGCCCGGTCGAACACGGACCGGAACTGGGCCCGTCCGACACCGACCTCCGGACCGCCGAGACCGAAACCGATCAGTGTCTCGGGAGCGTGGTTCAGCGCGTAGCCCAGGGTCGCCTCCGCCGCGGCCAGCCCGAACTCCCCCGGGATGTCGTAGATCCACCGCAGCCGCACACCGAGCTCTCGCTCGGCCGCCGTACGAGCGTCCTCGATCGCCTCGACGAAGGCCTCGATCGGGATCCCCGCCAGCACCGAGGTGTACGGCGTCAGGGTCAGCTCGGCGTACCGGACCTGCTGACCGGCCAGCTCACGGGCAACCTCGTAGGTGAGCAGCCGGACGTCCTCGGGATCCCGGATCAGGTCGACGACGGCGAGGTAGACCTGGATGAAGTGTGCGAAGTCGCGGAAGGTGAAGAAGTCGCGCAGCGCGTCGGGGTCGGCGGGCACCGTGCCGGGGTGACGCGCGGCCAGGTCAGCCACGATGCGCGGGGAGGCCGAACCCACCTGGTGGACGTGCAGCTCGACCTTCGGCAGCCCGGCGATGAACGCCTCGAGCGGCCTCACGGGCGGTGGCGGCGCGGTCACGGTCGCAGTCTGCCAGCCGGCGTACGACCAAGGCCTGCGACCCCACCCAATGGGCACGTACCACACCCCCCGGCCACCAAACAGTGCGGTCAGGGACCAAACCGCACTTCCTGGAGGGCGGCGCAGGGCCCTGCAGGGCCCCTGCAGGGCCTTGCAGGGCGGCGCGGGGGCGGCGTGCGGGCGTACGTCGGGGCCGGCCACCGGCCGCGGAGGCGGAGCCCAACCGCCCGAGAAAATCGGCGCCTCGCGGGTGTCGCTGCCTCGATCGTGCGGGGACTCGCGATAGAAAAGGTGAGGCCCCGCAAAGTATGAGTTTGCGGGGCCTCAATTTGACCCGGCAGGTGACGCCGCCGAATCTCACGACCAGCCCGTTGACCCCGAGCCTCGTCACTGGCCCGTCCGGCGGATTGCTCCACCGACATGGATCCCGGTCTCCGACCGATCCCGCCTCCGGTTTGACCCTTCGGCGTGGAGTAGTTCTATCGCCCGTTGGCCGAGCTTCACAAGAGCTAGTCGGGAACTTTTTCTAGCTTTTTTCCGCCCGGCGGCGTGTCGCGCTGGACACGCCGCCGATCGTTGATTTGTCCACAGCCGTTGTCCCCAGAATCCCCAGGCCGGGTACGCCGGCGCACCCCTGGGTAGGCTTCACGCCGTGACGGACCGACAGACGGATCGACTGGTATGGATCGACTGTGAGATGACCGGACTCGACCTTCGCGCCGATGCGCTGGTCGAGGTGGCCGCCCTCGTCACCGACTTCGAGCTGCAGGTTCTCGGCGACGGGGTCGACGTCGTCATCAAGCCTCCACCGGAGGCGCTCGACCAGATGGACGAGTTCGTCACGACCATGCACACGAGCTCCGGGCTCCTCGAGGAGCTCGATGGCGGGGTCAGCCTCGAGGAGGCCGAGCACCAGGTGCTCGCCTACGTCCGTTCGCAGTGCGCCGAGGGCAGCCGGCCCCCGCTCGCCGGCAATACCGTGGCCACCGACCGTGCCTTCCTGGCCAGGGACATGCCCGACCTCGAGGCGTTCCTGCACTACCGCATCGTCGACGTCTCCTCGATCAAGGAGCTTGCTCGCCGGTGGTACCCCCGCAGCTACTTCAACGCTCCGGCCAAGACCGGCAACCACCGCGCGCTCGCCGACATCCGGGAGAGCATCGAGGAGCTTCGGTACTACCGCGAGACGGTCTTCGTCACGCCGCCCGGCCCCGACGCGGACGCGGCCCGAGAGGTGGCCGCCCGGCATGCTGGGGCGCTCACCGAGGCGCTCCCCGAGGCGCTCCCGGAGGACGGTCAAGCGCTCCCCTGAGAGCGGGTACACTGATCGCTGCTTCGGCTTCTCCGACCCACCCGCGGTGGGCTCGCGAGGAGCCGCACGGCTGTCAGTGGGTTGACGACCGTGGGCATGGTGGGTGTAGCTCAGCGGGTAGAGCACCTGGTTGTGGTCCAGGATGTCGCGGGTTCGAGCCCCGTCACTCACCCCAACGGCGAGCGCCCAACGGCGAGACCGCTCAGCTGGTCACCGAATCCTGGATCTCCTCCAGCGACCGGCCCTTCGTCTCCGGCACCCGCGTCGCGAAGAACGCGATCGAGAACACGGCGAGCACGGCGTACAGGAAGAAGACGCCTTGGCGGCTGATCGCACCGCTCAACGTGAGGAAGGTCTGCGCGACCAGGAAGTTGGCACCCCAGTTCACGATGGTGCAGACCGACATCGCCTTGCTGCGAACGCCCACCGGGAAGACCTCGGAGATCATCAGCCAGAACACCGGGCCCAGCCCGACCGCGAAGCCCGCGATGAACAGCACGAGTCCGGCGAGAGCGATCCAGCCGTAGGAGTTCTGCAGTGTCGAGGAGCTGAAGTAGACCCCGAGCACCACCAGCGCTGCGAGCAGGATCACGCTGCCGGTGAGGAGCAGCACTCGTCGTCCGACCTTGTCGAGGAGCAGTACCGCGACGATGGTGAACACCACGTTGGTGACGCCGACGATCATCGTGCTCGCCAGCGCGGCCGAGTTGGCGAGTCCCGTGTCGCTGAGGATCGTCGGCGCGTAGTAGATGACGGTGTTGACGCCGACGAACTGCTGCGCGATGGCCAGCACGATGCCCACCATCAACACGCCCCGCAGCCGCGGCTCGAGCAGAATCCTCACTCGCGAGGAGCGTTCCTCCTCGTTGGCCTTCTCCATGTCCTCGAGCTCCTGGTCGGGATCGGCCTTGTCGTCACCCTTCCGAAGCTCCTCGAGCACCGATCTCGCCTCCTTCTCCCGACCGGCGAGCAGCAGCCAACGCGGGGTGTGCGGCACGGTGAGCATCCCGATGGCGAGTACGGCGCCGGGGATCGCGGCCACCCCGAGCATCCACCGCCACTGATCGGTGAAGTTGTGGAAGGCGAAGTTGACGATATAGGCGAGCAGGATGCCGCACACGATCGCCATCTGGTTGAACGACACCAGGCCGCCCCTGATACGTGGCGGTGCGATCTCGGAGATATAGAGGGGAGCGACGAACGACGCGGTCCCGACCGAGAGGCCGAGCAGGAACCTGAACCCGATCAGCATCCCCGTGTTGACCGACAGGGCGCAGCCGAGGGCGCCGACAACGTAGACCGAACCCGAGATCACCTTCGTCCATTTGCGGCTGATCCGGTCGGCCAGGTATCCGGAGAGCAGGGCGCCGAACATCGCACCCAGGAGGAGGACGGCCACGATCGCCTGCTGCTCGAAGGTGTTGGGGTGTAGGTCGCTCTTGATGTACAGCAAGGCGCCGGAGATCACCCCCGTGTCGTAGCCGAAGAGCAGACCGCCCACCGCCGCAATCACACTGACCCGCACGAGGAGGTGGTTGTCGGTCGCGCGGATCTCCTTCAAGAACGACGACATTCCGGCGCGGTACCCGATTTTCCTTGGGTCATGCAACTCTGCAACCCGCGGGGTCGGCTACGACGTCCAGGCCCGCCAGAGGGCGGCGTACTCCCCGTCTCGAGCCACCAGCTCCTCGTGGCTGCCGAGCTCGACGATCCGTCCGTCGATCACCACGGCGATCCGGTCGGCGTCGTGGGCGGTGTGCAGCCGGTGCGCGATCGCCACCACGGTCCGGCCCGAGAGCAGGGCGTGCATCGAGCCCTCCAGGTCGCGGGCGGTGCGAGGATCGATCAGCGAGGTGGCCTCGTCGAGGACCAACGTGTGCGGGTCGGCGATGATCAACCGGGCCAGCGCGATCTGCTGCGCCTGAGCCGGGGTGAGCGCGGTGTTCCCCGCCCCGAGCAGCGTGCCGAGTCCGGCCGGGAGCCGCTCCACCCACGACCGGGCACCCACCGCCTCCAGCGCGGCGACCACCGCGTCGTCGTCGGAGTCCTCGCGGGCCAAGATGATGTTGTCGCGCAGGGACCCGACGAAGACGTGGTGCTCCTGGGTGACCAGTGCCACCTCGGTGCGCAGCACCTCCAGGGGGAGCGCGACCAGGTCGACACCCCCGACGGTCGCCGAACCGGTACGGGGCGCGTTGATCCCGGACACCAACCGGCCGAGGGTGGACTTGCCCGAGCCACTGGGCCCGACGATCGCGAGCCGCTCACCGACGCGCGGCCGCAGGTCGATCCCGTGCAGCACGTCGTGGCCGGGTCGGTAGGCGAAGCGCAGGTCCGCCCCGACCAGCTCCGGGCCGTCCGGCAGCTCCGGGCCCGCGACGCGGTCGGGGGGCCCCGATGCGATACCCAGCAGCCGGCTCGTGGACGCCGCGCCGACCTGGAGCCTGTCGACGGTCGAGATGAGCTGGTCGAGCGGACCGGAGAGCGCCTCGACGTACAGGACCGCGGCGGTGATCTGGCCCAGGCCGACCCAGCCACGGGAGTAGCCGTAGGCACCCGCGAGCACGGTGATCACCCGCGGTGAGTTGAACGCCACATCGATGATGCCGAACATCAGGTTGCGCAGGGTCATGGTGTAGCGCTCTGCCTGGGCGGAGACGGCGATGTCCTCATCGCCCTTGGCGACCCGCTGGTCGGTCAGCCCCAACGCCTCGACGGTCCGGGCACCCTCCACCGTCTCGGTGAGGGTGGTGTTGATGCGGGAGTACGTCGCGCCCTCGTTGATGTACCCCTTCGGGGCACGCTTGAGGTACCACCGCACCTGACGCATCGACGAAGCGATCACCACGAGTGCGGGTGCCGCGAGCAGCCACGAGTTGAGCACCATCGCGACCACCGACAATCCGACGGTGAGCCCGGAGATGATCGCCATCGGAAGGCCGAACTGGACGGCGTTGCTCATCGTCCCGACGTCGCGGGTGACCCGGGTGACCAGGTCCCCGGTGCTGGCGCCCTCGACCCGTCCGAGCGGGAGCCGAAGGATCGTCTCGACGACGTACTCGCGGGCCGACGCGAGCAGGTCCTGCCCGAACACCGCCGACGTGCGCTGGGCCAGGAACGTGCAGAGGGACTGTACGGCGACCACCGCCATCACCCAGAGCGAGAGCGTGGCCAGGGACGCGCTCGTCGTACCTGTCGTGACGGTCATGTTCACCAGCTGCCCGAGCAGTCGCGGCACCACCAGGCCCGTCCCGGCCGCGAGCGCGTTGAGGACCACGAGCCAGATCAGGGTCGAACGACGGCTGACCAGCAGGGTCCGCACGAACGCGACCACGGCCTTGTTGTCGGCCACCGGCCAGCCCCGTTCGGGGCTACGGGTCTCGGCGAACACCCCCTCGGCCCAGCGTTGCCGCGCGGCGTAGCGGGTGCGCAGCCCCGCCAACCGCTCCCCCCACGGACGGCGGCCCGCGGGCGTGCGCATCGCGACGGGCACGGCCGGCTCCCGGACCTCGTTCTCGCGCCAGGTGCGCGCCGACGACTCGACCAGCAGGGTCTCGACCTCAGACATCGACGACCTCCATGCTGCGTGTCACCACGAGCCGGTAGTCGGAGCTCGTCTCGAGCAGCTGCTCGTGAGTGCCCGTGACCGTCGCCCTGCCATCGACAAGGAGCACGACCCGGTCGGCGTGGTGGAGCCAGAGCGGTGACACGGTGATGACGACGGTGGTGTGGCCGCGCCGTTCGTCGGCGACCCGCCCGGCGATCCGCGCCTCGGTGTGGGCGTCGACGGCGGAGGTCGGCTCGACCAGCACCAGGACCGGGGCCTCCGACGCCAGCGCGCGGGCGAGCACGATCCGCTGGCGCTGCCCTCCGGACAGCCCGCGTCCGCGCTCGTCGATGCGGCCCTGCCAGCCGCCCGGCAATCCGTCGTAGACGTCCTCGGCCGCGGCGACGTGCAGGGCCCGCTCCGCCTGCTCACGAGTGAGCCGACCATGCGGGTCGACGGCCTCCTGGAGCGTTCCGGCGAAGAGCTGGCTGGAGTTGTCCGAGACCAGCACGTGGCGGCGTACGTCGGCGAGGTGGACGCGGTTCAGGTCCACGCCGCCGACCCGGACCCCCCAAGGCTCCCGCGCGCGGGCCTCGTCGAGCCGCGTCAGCCGCGAGCGCTCGGCCAGCCGCTCCGCGCGCGACCGCCGCAGTGCCCGGCCCTTCAGATCTGCGGAGGCGGCGATCGCGGGTGGGTCCGTGTCGGCGGGGAGGTACCGTCCGAGCCGGTCGGCCAGCGCGGACGCGTCGTCCGGTACGCCGCTGACCACGATCGTCAGCAGGCCGGCCGGAGCCACGAACCCCGAGAGGTCGTCCTCGAGGGCACCGTCCTCGGGCAGCCGCACGGACTCCTCCGGGTCGTGCCACGGCGGCGCCTGCTCGAAGATCACGATCGCCTTGCGGGCCGAGACGACGGCCCGGGTCCACTTCTGCGCGAACTCGAAGAAGGTCCGGATGGGACCGATCATGAACAGCCCGTAGCCGAGGAACGAGACCATCTGCCCGACGGTGAGCCGGCCCGCCATCACCTCGCGAGTCCCCAGCCACACCACGCTGACCAGGAAGATCCCGGACAGCAGCACGCCGATCGCCTCGATGGCGGCCTGCCAGATCCCGGCCGAGACGCCCGCGCTGCGCACCAGCTGGGACTGCCCGGCGTAGTTGCGGCCGAAGGTGCGCTCGCCGCCGATGCCCCGCAGGATCCGCAGGCCGGCCACGATGTCGGTCGCCATCGACGTGAGCTCCGAGGACCGGGCCCGCTCCAGCTGCTGGCGCCGGTGCAGGGGACGCAGCAGCGGGATGGCCACCCCGACAAGCACCGGCGCCGCCACGAGTACGACGAGCCCGAGCTGGAGCGACGTGCGCAGCACGATCACCGCCACCACGAGATAGGCGACCAGCTGGGCGCCCGCGCGGGCGATGATCTCGGTGAGGGCCCCGAACTGGTCGGAGTCGCTCGAGGAGACCGACAGCACCTCGCCGGTGGGCATCCGTCTCGGCAGGACGTGCCCGAGCTGCACGGACTTGCGGGTCACCATCTTGGTGGTGCCGTAGAGCGCGATCAGCCAGCTGCGCACCACCATGGTGTGCATCACGATCCCGAACCCGGCGCCGATCAGGGTCACCACCAGCAGGAGGCTCGCCCAGAAGAGGGTCCCCGACGTCGAGTGGACGTGGATGCCGTGGTCGATCGCCTTGCCGAACAGCCAGGGGCCGACCGTCAGCGGCAGCTGCCAGAGCACCCCCACCAGGAGGGCGAAGGTGATGACGCCGCGCTGCCGGCGCAACAGCCACCGCAGGAACGCGGTGGGGGAACGCGTGTCCGGCTCATCGCTGGCCTGGACGGCGGCAGCGGTGAACGACGAGATCTCGGGTGGGAAGTCGCGCATGGCGCGTTCGAGGCTATCGGTGAGTACCCACTCGCCACGACCGGTTTTGGTCCGTTCAGCCGTGGGCTGAAGGGTTCACCCCTCGATGGTGTCGGCCGGGTCGCTCGAAAGGCCGTGCACCGCCGGGATCTGTCCGAGGCGGCCCTTCTGGAAGTCCTCGAAGGCCTGCATGACCTCTGCGCGGGTGTTCATCACGAATGGGCCGCCCCAAGCCACCGGCTCACGGATGGGTCGTCCGCCGAGCACCAGCACCTCGAGGTTGGGATGACGGCTCTCCTGCTGCGCGGATGCCGCCACCACGACCACGTCGCCCTGTCCGAGGACGACCAGCTGCCCGGAGTGGACGGGACGCCGTTCGGCTCCCACGGAGCCGGTCCCGGCCAGCACGTAGACGAGGGCGTTGAAGTCGGGTTCCCAGGGCAGCTCCAGCAACGAGCCGGGGGCGAGGGTGGCGTGCACCATGGCCATCGGGGTGTACGTCGACCCGGGGCCCTGCCTGCCGCCGACCTCGCCAGCGATGACCCGCACCAGCGCGCCGGCGTCGGCGGTGGTGGTCAGCCCCAGCTCACTGGAGCGGAGGTCCTGGTAGCGGGGGTGCACCCACTTCTGGGCTCGCGGCAGGTTGACCCACAGCTGGATCCCGTGGAACAGCCCGCCCGAGGTGACCAGCCACTCCGGCGGGGTCTCGATGTGCAGGATGCCGCCGCCCGCGGTCATCCACTGCGTGTCACCGTTGGTGATCGATCCGCCCCCACCGTTGCTGTCCTGGTGATCGAAGACCCCGTCGATCATGTAGGTGACCGTCTCGAAGCCCCGGTGCGGGTGCCACGGGGTGCCCTTCGGCTCGCCCGGAGAGTATTCGACCTCGCCCATCTGGTCCATGTGCACGAAGGGATCCAGCTCCGCGAGGTCGACGCCGGCGAACGCGCGTCGTACCGGGAAGCCCTCGCCCTCGTAGCCGGCCGGTGCCGTGGTGATCTGCCGCACCGGTCGCGCCACGGCGCCCGGGCCGGGTGACGACAAACGGGGCAATACGGTCAGATCGGCAACACTCACTGCGGGCATCAGGGCCTCCTCGGGGCATTTCCACTCCCCCGCACAACGGTAATTGAACCGTCAACATTCCCGATGTCCGCAAGGGCGGAGCCCGGACGCAGTACCGTTCAGCAGTGACATCGGACGAGGCCGAGCGGTACGACGTGGTCGTCATCGGCGGTGGGCACAACGGGCTCACCGCTGCGGCGTACCTTGCTCGCGCCGGTCTCGACGTACTCGTTCTGGAGCGGTTGGCGCACCTGGGCGGCGCGGCCACCAGCTCCCCAGCGTTCCCCGGGATGCCGGCCCGGTTCTCGCGCTTCGCCGACCTGGTCAGCGGCCTTCCCGACCGGATCGCGGCCGATCTCGAGCTCGACCTGGAGTTGCGCTCGCGCGCCACCGCGTCGTACGTGCCCACCATCCGCGAGGGGAAGCCGACCGCGCTCGTGGTGGAGGCCCGGCCGGGTGCCCGCACCGCCACCTCCTTCAAGGCGCTCACCGGCTCGGACCTCGAGTTCGACGCCTGGGAGGAGTTCTACGGGGAGACGAGCGCGTTCTCCGAGGCGCTGGCGCCGACCCTGCTGGAGCCGCTCCGAACCGCCAAGGAGATGCGCGACCTGGTCGACCCGGCGACCTGGGCGGCCCTCGTCGAGGAGCCGCTCGGGGTCGTTCTCGAGGACCGGTTCCACGACGACGCGGTCCGTGGGCTGATCGCCAGCGAGGCGGTGCGCGGCACGTTCGCCGATCTGCACGACCCGTCGTTGGCCCAGAACCGCGGCTACCTGCACCACCTGCTGGGCAACGGTTCCGGCGAGTGGCGCGTCCCCATCGGGGGGATGGGCGCGGTGACCAGCGCGCTGTCGGTCGCGGCGCGCAATGCCGGCGCGACCTTCCTCACCGGAGCCGGGGTCAGTGGGATCGAGTCGGACGGGAAGTCGGCCCGCGTCACCTGGCACGACGGGGACGGCTGGAAGTCGATCGAGTGCGACTGGGTGCTCAGCAACGTGGCCCCATGGGTGTTGCAGGTGCTGCTCGGCGACGAGCCGGCCGACCGACCCGAAGGCTCGCAGATCAAGGTCAACATGCTCCTCGAGGGGCTCCCCCGGCTGCGTTCGGGCGCCACCGCCGCGGAGGCGTTCTCCGGGACGATGCACGTCGCGGAGGGCTACCAGGAGATCAACGCGGCCTTCGCCGACGCGATGGCGGGACGACTGCCTACCGTCCAGCCGGGCGAGCTCATCTGTCACTCGCTGACCGACCCCTCGATCCTCGGGCCGCTTGCCGTCAAGGGGCTGCACGCCCTGACCTACTTCGGGGTGCACACGCCGGCACGGCTGTTCGAGGGCGATGTGGAAGGGCAGCGCGACATCGCTGTCGCGCGCTTCCTCGACGCGATCAACGTCTACCTCGACGAGCCGCTCGAGGCGTTGTTGGCGATCGACTCGCACGGCCGTCCGTGCCTCGAAGCGATGGCGCCGCAGGACCTCGACCAGGCCTTAGCCATGCCCGGCGGGCACATCTTCCACGGGGACCTCAGCTGGCCCTGGGCGGCCAACCGCGGGCGGTTGGAGACGGCCGCGCAGCGGTGGGGAGTGAGCACCGACAAGGACAACGTGCTGCTCTGCGGTGCCGGTGCGCGCCGAGGCGGCGGGATCACCGGAGTGGGCGGCCACAACGCCGCGCACGCCATCCTCGAGACCCGCAGTTCGCCGGCCTGAAGATTTCGGAGGCGGCTTGCGGCGCTGCTAGAGTTGCCGACGCTTCATGCGCCATTAGCTCAATTGGCAGAGCAGCTGACTCTTAATCAGCGGGTTCGGGGTTCGAGTCCCTGATGGCG
>JBOHDW010000301.1:0-3230 GCA_050700795.1 Nocardioidaceae bacterium
GAGCCGGCCATCACGGACATCACGGTCAACCTCCCAGCTTCGCGGCGACCTCGGTCGGAGAGGGCATGCCCGCCATCTCCTCGGCGATGTGGCGCGCACGCTCGCGGTAGTCGGGCACGTGCAGAACCCGACGCAGCGCGGAGCGTACGGCGTCGACGGTCACCTCGCCGGGCTGGAGCCTCTCGGCGACCCCGGCCGCGACGAGCATCTTCGCGATGTCGAAGTTGTCCGCGCTCTGGGGCACTGCGACGGCGGGAAGCCCGTGGCCGAGCGCGCCGAAGGTCGTACCGGCTCCGGCGTGGTGCACGACCGCGGCGCAGTGCGGCAACAGGTCGCCTTGCGGGATGAACCGCTCGACTCGGGCGTTGGCGGGCAGGGGTGCGAAGGCCGCCGGGTCGTTGTCGGGCCCGATCGTCGCCACCAGGTTGACCGGTTCGTCGGCCAACGCTTCGATCACCAGCCGGAACAGGCCCGTGTGGTTGTTCGAGAACGTCCCCAAGGTCAGGTAGACCAGCGGCCGACCCGGGTCGTCGTACCCCACCGGCGGTGGCGGGGGGTCGGCCAGCGGTGGCGGAACCGGACGCAGCGGTTGCGCCCCCGCGAGGGCGGTCGAAGCCGGGTCCAGGGAGGGCGGGCAGATGGTGAGCGTGGTGCCGGCGTACACCCCGGCGGCGGGAGGCACATCGACGCCGAACTCCCTCCAGAGGGGCGACACGGCGTCGCCGACGAGGTCGAGGACGCCGGGATCAGACAGCGGGGAGATCGTGTGGAGGACGGGGTGGGCACCGGTGAGAGCGGCGACGAGCGGCGCGGCGAACGCGTAGGGGTCGAAGATCAGATGGGTCGGCTCAAGCTCCCGGCACAGGGCGAACAGGTCATCGACGACCCGCGCCGCCCCGATCTCGCCGAAGAGCCGCGGCACGAAGTACCCCTCGACCCGATCAGGTGCCAGTCCGTCTCCAGGCGTGCCCCTGGTCCGCGCTCGCAGCTCGGCGAACCAGTCGCCCAGACCGGTGCCGACCGGCCGGAACTCCACCCCCCGGCCGGCGACGAGGTCGGCCGCGTCCGCCGCGACAGCGACCACGACCTCGTGTCCTTGGGCCGCGAGGGCCTCGGCGAGCGGGAGCACGGGCAGCACGTGACCCGCCTGCGGCACACAGCTGACGACGACGCGCACGGGCACCTCCCTCGGTTCGGCGCCGGCTCAGACTACGGCCGCCCGGCCCGCGCCGGCCGGGGCCAGGGTGATCTCGACGTCGATGGCCCGGAACGGGTTCTCGAGCCCGTATCGGTCCGCCTCGGTCGGGTCGTCGACGGTCTCGACCGGTCGGATCAGGCTCTGCTTGACCCCGAAGACGGTGTCGTCGTCCAGGTAGGGGCTCCCGGCGAGGAACACGTGTGTGGTGACCGGGCCGAACCCTGCGGCTCCCGCGATGACGTGGATGTGGGCCGGGCGGTACGGGTGCCGCCCGGTGACCCGGAGCAGCTCACCGACCGGCCCGTCGTCCGGTATCGGGTAGTAGCGCGGCGGGACCGTCTTGAACCAGAACGCCCCCTGGTCATCGGCGGTGAACAGACCGCGGAGGTCCCGGTCCGGGGCGTCGGGCCGCTGGACGTCGTACAGGCCCTCGTCGTCGGCCTGCCAGATGTCCACCCGCGCCGCCGGGATCGGCGCCCCGTCGAGGGTGCGTACCGAACCGCGGACCACGCAGCGGCTGCCGTTGCTGCTGCTGATGTCCTCCCCGATCTCGCGCACCGGGGAGTCCATCACGTGGAACGGCCCGAGGACGGTGGACTCGGTCGCCCCGACCGGTTTGCGGTTGTTGATCGAGTCGACCAGCATCGATACGCCCAGCACGTCCGAGAGCAGGATGAACTCCTGCCGCTTGTCGTCACTCATGTGGCCGACCGCGGTGAGGAACCCGATCGCGGCCTCCCACTCGCGCTGAGTCGGCTCGACGTCGAGGACGAACCCGTGCAAGTGCTTGGTCAACGACTCGAGTACGGCGCGCAGCCGCGTGTCTTGGGTCGTGGCGAAGCTGTCGATCACCGCTTGGGTAGCGGTCTCCTCGGAGAAGTCGCTGGCCATCTGCGTGGTGCCTCCCTGTCCCTTGCTCATCAGGTTCCTCGTGCGTCGACCCGAGGCCAGTCTGCGCCCTGCCCGAACCCCCGGACGACCGGCCACCGACGCCGAGTTACCGTGCTGGCAGGAGATGATGCGGATGGCGAGTGGGACGCTGAGCGCGGCGCTGGAGCGAGAGCACACGGAGATCGACGCCGCGGTCGACGCCTTCATCCGCGGCACCGATGAGCACGGTCAGCTCGCGACCTTGCGTGGGGCGCTCGACGCCTTGCGCCGGCACATCTACCTGGAGGAGGAGTTCCTCTTCCCCCCTCTTCGGGCCGTCGGGCTGTTCGGACCGATCATGGTGATGCTCAGGGAGCACGGTCAGATGTGGCAGACGATGAGCGAGCTGGGGACCGCACTGGACCACGACCCGGATGCCGCGCTCGGCCTCTGCCGGGAGTTGGTGGCACAGCTCGATGCGCACAACTCCAAGGAGGAGACCATCCTCTACCCTCAGGCAGATGCCGTGCTGACCGGTGAGGCGAGCGCCGACCTGGTCGCGTTCATGGCATCCGGCCGGTTGCCCGATGGGTGGATCTGCCAGATGAGTACGTCATCCGCCGGCTCGGCGACCCACCCGTTCCCGGGCGCTCCACCCGCGGCCTCGACGCCCGTATAACCGGGGCTGTGCGTGGTTGCGCAGGCGGATCGGCCGCTTCGGGCGGCGCAACCGGGGCTGTGCGTGGTTGCGCAGGCGGATCGGGCCATTTGGGCGCCGCAACCGGGGCTGTGCGTGGTTGCGCAGGGCAACCGCGCCGGCTCGGGCCGGGCGACCAGCTGTGGAACGGTGCGGCTGCGGAATCCGGTCCGAGGCAGCCGTACCGTTCCGCAGCACGCGAAGGGAGGCCGTCCGGACCGGGAAGGTGAACCGGGTCTCATCGGGCGTCCCAGCTTGGGCCCGGTGGGGATGAAAGGCAGCAAGGAAGGGGGCACGGGTACGTCGCCGGGCCGGGTCGGCGCCGCCCATCCCGTCCGCGGGCCTCGCGGGCTCGGTTCGGCGCGGGGCGACCAGCTGTGGAACGGTGCGGCTGCAAAACGCGGTCCGAGACAGCCGTACCGTTCCACAGCCCGCGGAATGAGGCCGTCCGGACCAAGCCGGTCC
>JBOHDW010000302.1:0-4319 GCA_050700795.1 Nocardioidaceae bacterium
AGACCCCGAACGGGAGGGCACAGGCGCGTACTGCGGCGGCCACCGTCTCGTCCGCGACGACGTAGCCGACCCGGAGTCCGGCCAGGCCGTAGGCCTTCGCGAAGGTGCGCAGTGCCACCACGTTGGGGCGGGCGGTCACCACCTCGACGCCGTCGAGGGGGTCGTCGCTGCGGACGAACTCGCGGTACGCCTCGTCGATCACCACGAGGACGCGCGGCGGCACCTTGTCGAGGAAGGGCTCCAGCTCGGCGCGTGAGATCGCGGGGCCGGTCGGGTTGTTCGGGCTGCACACGACGATCACCTTGGTGCGGTCGGTGACCGCCGCGGCCATCGCGTCGAGGTCGTGCCGGAAGTCCTCGAGGAGGGGTACCTGCACCGAGTCGGCGCCGGTCACCGCCACCGCGATCGGGTAGGCCTCGAAGGAGCGCCACGCGTAGACGACCTCGTCGCCCGCCTCACAGTAGGCCTGCAACAGGTGGTAGAGGACCGCGACCGAGCCGGTGCCGGCCGCGAGCCACTCGGTCGGTACGCCGAGTCGGCGACCGAGCGCGGCATACAGCTCGACGCACCCCATGTCCGGATAGCGGTTCATCGTGCGAGTGGCCGCGATCGCCGCCTCGACGACGTCGGGCAGCGGCTCGTTCGGGTTCTCGTTGGAGGAGAGCTTGTAGGTGGTGACGCCGTCGACCGGGGCCGGTCGGCGGCCCGCGACGTAGGCGGGGATCGAGTCGATCGCGGGCCGGACCCGGGGTGTGTCACTCATGGCGCTCACCCTATTCCGGGGCATCCTGCGCCGCGGTTCGACAGGAGCGTGTTCGTCATACACCCCTTACACTCTGCGGGTGCGCACCCGGTCCCCCGCCCTTGGCCTCGGCCTGGTCGTCGTTGCCGCGGTGCTGTTCATCCTCAACGCCGGCGTCTCCCGGGTGGCGCTGCGTGCGGGCGTCTCGCCGGCAACGCTGACCACGGTCCGGGTCACCGGCACCGCCCTGGCCCTGGCGGTCGCCGCGGCGTTCTTCCGGCGCGACGTGCTGCGTCCTCCGCGGGGGCGACTGCTCGCGCTCCTCGTCGTGCACGGCGTGGTCGGGGTGGCCGCGCTCCAGTGGACCTACTTCGTGGCGATCGACAGGTTGCCCATCGGGATGGCGCTGCTGCTGGAGTACCAGGCCCCGATCGTGGTCGCGCTGTGGGCCAGGTACGTCCAGAAGGAGCAGGTCCGCCTCCGCATGTGGGTCGGCCTCGCCCTGGCCTGGGGCGGGCTGGCGGCGGCCACCGGGATCTGGCGTGGGCTGGAGTTCGACACGATCGGGGTGCTCGCCGGGCTGGGCGCCGCGGCCTGCTTCGCCGTCTACTTCCTGGTCGGCGAGGCCGGGGTCAGCCGGGTGGACCCCCTGCGGGTCGTGCTGTGGTCCTTCGTGATCGCCGCCATCGCGATGAACCTCGTGCATCCGTTGACCGACCTGCCGCTCACCCTGCTCGACCACCCGGCCGGTCTGTTGGGTGCCCTGGCCGGCGGGCACGTGCCCGTGTGGGTGGCGCTCGGCTGGATCGTCCTTGCCGGCACCCTGCTGCCTTTCGCCTTCGAACTGTCCGCGATGCGCCACCTCAGCGCGACCACGGTGACCCTGGTCGCCATGCTCGAGCCGATCGGCGTCAACGCGCTCGGCTGGGCATGGTTCGGCGAGTCGCTCGGCGTCGTGGCGATCATCGGCGGCCTCGCGGTGGTCACCGGCATCCTGCTCGCCCAGAGCGCTCGTCGTACGATCGCGGAGCCTCCGTCGCTCACCTGACCGCGCCTGGTACCTGGCGCGCAGCCGCCCACCTGGCAAGATCGGGGCGTGAAGAAGTTCATCGTCTGGCTCGTGGTGAACGCCGGCGCGCTCGCGGTGGCCACCTGGCTCCTGCACGGGATCCGAGTGAGTGGGAGCACCCGGACGGACAGGTTCTGGACGCTGTTGCTGGTCGCGATCATCTTCGGGGTGGTCAACGCGATCGTGCGCCCCGTGCTCACGTTCTTGTCGTTCCCCTTCATCATCCTCACGTTGGGGCTGGCGATCCTGGTCATCAACGCGCTGATGTTGATGCTCACCAGCGCGCTCGCCGACCAGGTCGGTCTGGGCTTCCACGTGGCCGGGTTCTGGACCGCCGTCGCCGGCGGCATCATCGTGATGATCGCTTCCTGGGCGCTGCGGTGGGCCCTGCCCGATGACCGCTGAGCACGGCGGGTCCCGGCTTCCCGAACCCCGCCTCGCGGGACGCGGCTATCGGGTCACGGTCGTCTGCCTCGGCAACATCTGCCGCTCCCCCATCGCCCAGGTCGTGCTCACCTCGAGGCTGCACGATGCCGGGCTCGGTGACCGGGTGCGGGTCGACAGCGCCGGGACCGGCGACTGGCACGTCGGCCAGCCGATGGACCGCCGCGCGTCCGCCGCCCTGGTCTCCGCGGGGTACGACGCAGAGGGGGTCGACAACCATCGGGCGCGCCGCACCGACAACGACTGGCTGGAGTCAAGGGACCTGGTGCTGGCCATGGACGGGCACAACCACACCGACCTCCTCGCGCTCGGAGTGCCGCCGGAACGGCTCCGGATGTTCCGCGACTTCGACCCCGGTGCCGGGCCCGGCGACCGCGACGTCCCGGACCCGTACTACCGGGAGGACGAGGGCTTCGCGGAGGTGGTCGGCATCATCGAGCGGAGCTCCGAGGTGCTGGTCGGCGCGCTGGCGGCGCGGGTCCCGGGCTGAGATGGCCAGCATGGGTGCTGTCGCGCAGCGCGCCGAGGAGCTCCTCGGCGTGGCGGTGGTCGCCACCACCTCGGTCGCCGGCGGGGACATCTGCACGGCGACGCGGCTCAGGCTCTCCAACGGCTCCTCGGCCCTGATCAAGACCCGCCCGCACCCGCCGCCTCGCTTCTTCGAGGCCGAGGCCGCCGGGCTGCGTTGGCTCGCCGGGGCCGACGCGGTCGCCGTACCCGAGGTGCTGGCGGCCGAGGACGACTGCCTCATCCTGGCCTGGGTCGAGACCGGTCGGCCGAACGTCGAGGCCGCCGAGTCGTTCGGCCGTGGGCTCGCCGCCCTGCACCGGTCCGGCAGCCCCGAGTTCGGTGCTCCGGACGACGGGTACATCGGGCTCCTGCCGCTGCCGAACAAGACGGCCCCGACGTGGCCGGAGTTCTACGTGACGCGCCGGGTGCTGCCCTACCTCAAGCTGGCCCGTGACCGCGGCGGGATCTCGAGACAGGACGCGGCCGACGTCGAGGCCGCCCTGCACATGATCGCCTCGCTCGCCGGCCCGGACGAGCCGCCGTCCCGGCTGCACGGCGACCTGTGGTCCGGCAACGTGTTGTGGGGGTTGGACTCGCGGGTCTGGCTGATCGACCCGGCCGCGCACGGTGGGCACCGGGAGACGGACCTGGCGATGTTGGCGCTCTTCGGCTGCCCCCAGCTGCCCCGGGTGCTCGATGGCTACCACGAGGTCGCTCCGCTCGCCGACGGATGGGAGGACCGGGTGCCACTGCACCAGCTCTTCCCGCTGGTCGTGCACGCGAGCCACTTCGGCGGTGCCAGCGGCTACGGTGCCCGCGCCGGCGAGACCGCCCGCCGGGCGCTCGGCCAGCCCCGGGGTCGAGGTACTTCTCAGGCGTGACTCAGCCATCGGTGGCAGGCTGGAACCATGCCTGGCACCGCGGACAAGACGCAGCACGTCCTGGTCGTCGATGACGACCGCGCGGTGCGCGAGTCCCTGCGCCGCTCCCTCGAGTTCAACGGGTACGCCGTCACGCTCGCCGGCGACGGCGCGGAGGCGCTGGCCAGCATCGCCGGCCACGCGCCCGACGCCCTGGTCATCGACGTGATGATGCCTCGCCTCGACGGCATCGAGACCACCCGCGCGTTGCGGACCGCCGGGAACGACCTGCCGATCCTGGTCCTCACCGCGCGCGACTCCGTCGGCGACCGGGTGGACGGGCTCGATGCCGGCGCCGACGACTACCTCACCAAGCCGTTCGCGTTGGAGGAGCTGCTGGCCAGGCTGCGCGCGCTGCTGCGGCGGGCCGCGGTCGATGCCGAGGGCGGGGACCTGGACCGCGAGGTGCTGGCGTTCTCCGGCCTGTCGCTGAACTCCGCGACCCGCGACGTACGACGCGGCGACCGTGCGATCGAGCTGACCCGCACCGAGTTCACCCTGCTCGAGATGTTCCTGCAGCGACCGCGCCGGGTGCTCGACCGGTCGTTCATCCTCGAGGAGGTCTGGGGGTACGACTTCCCCACCACCGCGAACTCCCTCGAGGTCTACGTCGGGTACCTGCGTCGCAAGACCG
>JBOHDW010000303.1:0-2149 GCA_050700795.1 Nocardioidaceae bacterium
GCGACTTCAACTCGTGGGACGGGCGCGAGCACCCGATGCGCGAGCTCGGGGTGTCCGGCGTGTGGGAGCTGTTCCTCCCGGACGTCGGCGCCGGCACGAGGTACAAGTTCGTCATCCTCGGCGCCGATGACGAGTGGCGTGAGAAGGCGGACCCGATGGCCTTCCACACCGAGGCGCCGCCGGCGACCTCGTCGGTGGTCTACACATCGTCGTACGACTGGGGCGACGCAGGGTGGATGACGGCTCGGGCGGCGAGCGGCAACGCACACAAGCGGCCGATGTCGATCTACGAGATGCACCTCGGGTCCTGGCGGAAGCACGGGGGCGGTGGGGCACTGAGCTACGCCGAGATCGCCGACGCGCTGGTCCCCTACGTGGCCGACCTCGGCTTCACCCATGTCGAGCTGCTGCCGGTGATGGAGCACCCGTACGGCGGATCGTGGGGCTACCAGGTGACGTCGTACTTCGCTCCGACCGCGCGCTTCGGAGACCCCGACGGCTTCCGCTACCTCGTCGACCGACTGCACCTGGCCGGCATCGGGGTCATCGTCGACTGGGTCCCGGCCCACTTCCCGAAGGACGCCTTCGCGCTGGCTCGCTTCGACGGAACCCCCCTTTACGAGGACCCGAACCCGGCCCGCGGGGAGCATCCCGACTGGGGCACCTACGTGTTCAACTTCGGACGCAAGGAGGTCCGCAACTTCCTGGTGTCGAACGCGTTGTACTGGCTCGAGGAGTTCCACATCGACGGGCTGCGCGTCGACGCCGTCGCGTCGATGCTCTACCTGGACTACTCGCGAGAGCCGGGCGAGTGGACGCCGAACGTGCACGGCGGCCGGGAGAACCTCGAGGCCGTCTCGTTCCTGCAGGAGATGAACGCCACGGCGTACAAACGGGTCCCGGGTGTGGTCACCGTCGCCGAGGAGTCGACGGCCTGGCCCGGCGTCACGCGGGCTACCCACCTGGGCGGGCTCGGGTTCGGCTTCAAGTGGAACATGGGCTGGATGCACGACACGTTGGGCTACGTCCAGAACGACCCCGTGCACCGGCAGTACCACCACGGTCAGATGACGTTCTCGATCGTCTACGCCTACTCGGAGAACTACGTCTTGCCGATCAGCCACGACGAGGTCGTGCACGGCAAGGGCTCGCTGCTGAGGAAGATGCCGGGCGACCGCTGGCGGCAGCTGGCCAACCTGCGCTGCTTCTTCGCCTACATGTGGGCCCACCCCGGCAAGCAGCTGATCTTCATGGGCTCGGAGTTCGGCCAGGAGTCGGAGTGGGCCGAGGGGCGCGAGCTGGACTGGTGGCTGCTCGACAACCAGGACCATCGGGGCGTGCAGTCCCTGGTCCGCGACCTCAACCGGGTGTACACCGAGACGCCGGCACTCTGGGAGCACGACGCGGACGGCACCGGTTTCGAGTGGATCGACGCCAACGACTCGTCGAACAACGTGTTCTCGTTCCTGCGACGCGGCTCCGGGGACTCGGTCATCGCGTGCCTGGCCAACTTCTCGGCGGTCCCGCACGCCGGCTACCGCGTCGGGCTGCCCCGGGCCGGGACCTGGCGAGAGGTGCTCAACACCGACAGCGAGAGCTACTCCGGCTCGGGGGTCGGCAACCTGGGCTCGGTGGAGGCGGTCGACGAGCCCTGGCACGGGCAACCGGCCTCCGCGGTGGTGACCGTCCCGCCGCTGGGGGCCTTATGGCTGGCCCCGTAGGTCGCCGTTGGGTGGCGCGCTTTTTGGTGGCGGCTTTGGGGGGCTTTTTGGGGGCGCTTCACCATGGTGCCATGGTGAAGCACCACCTACCGCGAGGAGTTCCCCGTGGTCAGTTCCGGTTCGTCGTGGTGGGTTGGGCACGAGACGCCCGTCGTACGCCGGTTGCGGGTGAGCCGACGACCTAGGCTGACCCCGTGACCGCCGTACCACCGCAGCCCACGCTGACCGACGGCGTCGTGGTGCTCCGCCCCTGGCGCGATGAGGACATCGACGAAGCCATCGACGGGCACGACGAGGAGATGGCCCGGTGGTTCGGCTGGGCCGTGGACGCACCCTCCCCCGAGGGGCACCGGCACGCCATCGCCAACTGGCGGGCCGGGTACGACGACGGGCGCCGGCTGGTCTGCTTCGTCGTCGAAGCCGAGGGC
>JBOHDW010000304.1:0-15130 GCA_050700795.1 Nocardioidaceae bacterium
TCTTGTGGGTGAACGCCGTGACGCCGGCCATCGATGCGTACCAAGCGGCCAGGGCGGTGAGGATGCCGAGGTAGCCACCGACCTTGATCCAGCCCGACGACACGTTGTCGAACCAGCCGATCATCAAGATGACGTAGGTGATGGTCAGCAGCACGAAGACCGTCAGGACGGCGGTGTTCACGCGGAGCGCGGCCACCGTCATGTAGGCGGTGAAGATGGCCCAGGCGAGCAGGTAGACGCCGACGACCTTGTGACCGTCAGGGCCGAGGCCCGCCAGGTCCTTCTCGGCGAGCCACCAGAACGAGATCCAGAAGCCACCGTAGGAACAGAACGCGGTGGCGCCGAACGTGTTGCCCTTGGCGAACTCCCAGAGTCCGGCCGCGAACTGGGCGATACCGCCGTAGGCGAGGGCCGCGCCCAGCGCCCCTCCGACGAGTGCTTGCGGAACGAGGTTCGCGTTGACGACGCTCAGCACGAACGTGGTGAGCGCGAAGCCGGCGAGCCCGAGCGGTGCCGGATCCGCGAAGTGCGACCAGGGAACGTGCGGGGTTTCTGCGGGTGTGGACATGGCTAACTCCTCCGGTGAGGGGCGGACGTCGCTCACGCTAGGGACCACCCGGCTGGCGCGTGAACGGCACCGCGCCGACTCATCGCCGAGTGCGCGGGGTGAGTCCGCTCAGCGGTCCATCTCATGCGATGAGCGGTTCCGTTCGGGGTGGTAGCTGCCCCGGTCGAGGTCGATGTGCTCGGGCGTGTGCAACCGGACCATGGTGCTCGAGAGGTGACTCGGAAGCCGGTTCCGGGTAGCCAGGGACACGCCGATCATGGCCACGAAGGCGATCGGAACTGTGACCAGCGCCGGTTGCTGCACCAGGGCACCCGGCCAACCTGTGGGGTTGGCGCCGAACATCACCATCAGCACGGCCGCGGTCGATGTTGCCCCTCCGGCGAGCATGCCCGCGATGGCACCGGCGGCGGTCAGCCCTCGCCACCAGATGCCGAGCAGCAGGAGAGGACAGAACGTCGAGGCGGCGACGGCGAAGGCGAGCTCGACGGCGTGCGCGACGGCCAGCCCCTGCGACGCGAAGGTCAGCAGCAGTGTCACGAGAGCACCCAGCGCGCTCGCGACCCGGAACGCGAGGACGCCGTCGAGCCGTCGGCTGAGCAGGTCCTGGCTGAGTACACCGCCGATCGACACGACCAACCCCGACGAGGTCGACAGGAACGCTGCGAAGGCACCGGCCCCCAACACCGCGGTGAGCAGATCGCCCGACAGGCCACCGAGCACCCGCCCCGGCAGCTCGAGTACGACGGAGTCGGTGCGCCCGCTTCTCACGAGGTCGGAGGCGTAGATGCGGCCCAGGAACCCGTACAGAGTGGGGAGCAGGTAGAAGCACGACAAGAAGGCCAGCACCGCCACCGTCGTACGCCGTGCGGAGCGGCCGTCGCGGTTGGTGTAGAAGCGGACCACCACGTGCGGCAACCCCATCGTGCCCAGGAAGGTGGCCGCGATCAGCGAGTAGATGAGGTAGGCGGCGTGCTCGTGGCCCATCGGCTGAACCCAGTCACGCTGGTGCAGCGCCGCCGTCATCGGTGAGCCGTGACCGCGCCAGACGACCAGCATGATCGCGACGGGAACGAGCAGGGCGACCAGCTTCAGCCAGTACTGGAAGGCCTGGACCAAGGTGATGCTGCGCATCCCCCCTGACGCCACGATCACCAGCACCACAAGGGCGACGGCGAGCTCACCGGTCCACGCGGGTGCGCCGGTCAGGGTGCGGACGGTCAGCCCGGCGCCCTGGAACTGGGGCACCAGGTAGAGCATCCCGATCAGCACCACCAGCCCGCTCGAGACTCTGCGGGCCGCCATCGACTCGACCCGCAGCTGGGCGAAGTCGGGGAGCGTGTAGGCGCCGGAGCGACGCAGCGGGGCGGCCACATAGACCAGCAGGAAGAGGTACCCGGCGGTGTAGCCGACCGGGTACCACAGGCTGTCGGCCCCCCGGAGCAGGATCAGTCCGGCGACCCCGAGGAACGAGGCCGCGGACAGGTACTCGCCTCCGATCGCGGACGCGTTCGCGGTCGGTCCGACGACGCGGGAGGCGACGTAGAAGTCGCTGGTGGTCCTCGAGACCCGCAGCCCGAAGACGCCGATCCCCAACGTGGCGAGGGAGACGGCGCCGACCGCAGCCATCCCGGCTGCGGGGTTCACCGCTCGACCAGGTCGCTGAAGGCCTGTTCGTTGCTCTCGGCCCGGCGCACGTAGGCCCAACCGACGAACAGCAGGCACGGATACACGAGGAGGCCGAGCAGCACCCAGGGCAGGGGTACGCCGAACAGGTGGGCTCGTCCGATGGAGGGGAAGAGCTCGAACAGCGCGGGCAGCAGGCCGAGGGTCAGCCCGACGAGCAGGGTGACCCCGAGCGCCAGCCGCAGCTGGCTGCGGATCAGGGAGTGCATGTAGATCTCGCCGAGCTGGGTCTGGGCGTCGATCTCGGCAGCCACCGAGGGCCGCCGCATCGGCCGGCGGGCGCTGCGGGGGCCGGTGACCCGAACCCGCTCGGTCACGGTGTGGCCCCGGGCCGGGCCCGGCGCACGAGCACGTCCCGCAGCTCACGGGTGTGCCGTCGGCTCACGGCCAGCTCGGTGCCGGCCACGAGGACCGACCAGCGACCGGACTCGACCCGCACCTGGTCGACGTGGGCGAGCGACACCAGCATGGAGCGGTGGATCCGGAGGAACCCGGCGCCCCGCCACTCCTCCTCGAGCGAGGTCAGGGCGGCGCGCACCAGATGGCTCTCGGTGCGTGTGTGCAGGCGGGCGTAGTCACCGTGCGCCACGACGTAGGCGATCTCCGAACGGGGCACGAACCGGGTCACCCCCCCGAGCTCGACCGCCACCGTGTCGAGGTCCGGCAGGGCCGTCGATCCGTCCACGATCCGGCGCACCGCCTCGCGCAGCCGGTCGGGGCGCACGGGTTTGAGCAGGTAGTCGACCGCGTTCATCTCGAACGCATCCACGGCGTGCTCGTCGTGGGCGGTCACGAAGACCACCGCGGGTGCCTCGCGGAACTGGGCGAGGACCTTGGCGAGCTCGAGGCCGCTCAGCCCGGGCATGGCGATGTCGAGGAAGACCGCGCCGAACGACCCGGCCTGGAGCAGGCGCAGGGCCTCGGCCGCCGACTCGGCGGTCGAGACGTCGCCGACCCGCCCGTCCTGGCGCAGCAGATACTCCAGCTCGTCGAGGGCCGGGCGCTCGTCGTCCACGGCGAGGACTGTCAACGCGTTCATGCATGGACTCCCGGCGCGTACTTCGGCACCCGCACCGTGACCTTGGTGCCCGCGCCGGGCGCTGTCTCAATGACCAGACCGTACTCGTCGCCGAAGGTCGAGCGGAGCCGTTCGTCGACGTTCGCGAGCCCGAGGGAGTCGATCTCCGGATCGCCGGCGAGGGCTCGACGGACGCGTTCGGGATCCTCGCCGGCGCCGTCGTCCTCGACGGTGATCACCGCCTCCTGGTCGAAGTCCTCGGCCAGGATGGTCAGCCGGCCCGTCCCGGTCTTGCGCTGCAGCCCATGGCGTACGGCGTTCTCGACCAGGGGCTGCAAGGAGAGCACCGGGATCGTCACGGGCAACACCTCGGGGGCCAATCGCAGGGTGACCTCCAGCCGGTCGCCGAACCGGGCCTGCTCGAGGTCGAGGTAGCGCTCGATGGACTTCAGCTCCTCGGCGAGCGTGGTGAACTCGCCATGCCGCCGGAACGAGTAGCGCGTGAAGTCGGCGAACTCGGTCAGCAGCTCCCGGGCGCGTTCGGGGTCCGTGCGTACGAACGAGGCGATCGCGGTGAGCGAGTTGTAGATGAAGTGCGGGCTGATCTGGGCCCTCAGGGCGCGCACCTCGGCCTCCATGAGCCGCGCCCGGGACGCGTCGAGCTCGGCGAGGTCGAGCTGGCCGGACGTCCACCGGGCCACCTCGTCGGCGGCGCGGACCAGGGCGGCGTTCGCGGCGGAAGCGAAGACCTGGAGCGTGCCGACCGGTCGTTCCTCGACGGTGAGCGCGGTGACCACGACCTGCCCGAGCGGGCACCCGCGGTGATCGCACGCCAGGTCCTGCACGACGGTGGCTCCGGACCTGACGACACGCTCGGCGTACCCCAGACAGGCGTCCGCGTGGTGCTGGTGGCGACCGTCCCAGGCGAGCAGCCGGTCGGTGCCGGTCAGAGCGATCGCCGGAGCGGCCATCAGGCTGCGGAGATGCCGGGCGGCGCGTTCGGCGGACTCCGGGGTGAGCCCCTCCCGAAGGGCCGGTGAGGCGAGCGCGGCCGTGTGCAGGGTGCGGAAGGTCGCGCGCCCCGACTCGGTCCCGAGGTGTCCGGGTCGGAGCCAGCCGACGACCGGCCATCGCCCCACCCCAACCGCCATAGCTCACCTTAGAGCCGCCCGGCCCGGCTCACAGGTGAGCCCGATCCCGATCCTCGGTGTCGTTCGGCTGCCGGGGCCGCGCGTGGCACACTCTCGCCGTGGCCCCGTCGCGACAGCGCTCTCAGCCGACCCTCGAAGAGGTGGCCGCTCGCGCGGGAGTGTCGCGAGCGACCGCCAGCCGGGTCCTTCGCGGCGAGAGCAACGTCAGCGACAGTGCGGGCAAGTCGGTTCGCGCCGCGGCGAAGGCGATCGCCTACACGCCCAACCACGCGGCCCGGTCCCTGGTCACCGGTCGCAGCGACTCTGTCGCCTTCCTCGTCGACGAGACCGAGGAGCGGATGTTCGCCGACCCGTTCTTCCTGGGCATGCTGCGCAGCGCGCAGGTCTCGATGGCCGCGGCCGGCATGCAGCTGGTCTTCACCGTCATCTCCCGCCCCGAGGACCACTCCCGCTTCGTGTCGTACGCCGCGAGCGGTCACGTGGACGGCGTACTCCTGATGTCCCTGCACGGGGGAGACAAGCTGCCGCTTCGGCTCGAGGAGCTCGGCGTCCCGACGGTGCTCAGTGGTCGGCCGCTGAGCGTTCGCCGCAGGAAGCTCCACTACGTCGATGCCGACAACGCCGGAGGGGCCGAGACCGCGACCGGCTACCTGCTGGACTCCGGTCGACGGCGGGTCGCGACGATCACCGGGCCCCAGGACATGTGTGCGGGACAGGACCGCCTGACCGGCTACCGCTCGGCGTTCGAGCGTCGAGGAGAGCGGGTCGAGGAGGCCCTGGTCGTGCCGGCGGAGTTCACCTTCGCCAGCGGGTACGCCGCGGCGACCCGGTTGCTCACGAGCGAACCGGGTCTCGACGCGATCTTCGCCGCGTCGGACCTGGCCGCACTGGGCGCCATGCGCGCGATCACCCAGAGCGGTCGGAAGGTGTTCGAGGACGTCGCCGTGATCGGTTTCGACGACATCGCCGACGCGGCCCAGGCGAACCCGGCCCTCACGACCGTGCGGCAACCGATCTCCGACCTCGGTACGACGATGTCCCAGCGTCTCCTGGAGCGGATCGCCGGCGGCTCGCCCCCGCGGCAGACGATCCTGCCGGTCGAGCTCATCAGGCGCGAGAGCGCCTGAAGGTCGGTCTCTTTTGGGCATCGGTGCTTGACACCGGCCGTCGACCGGACCATTCTTCGGGGTATGTGAGAGCGCTCTCACGACGAACGGCGCTCCGGCAGGTCAGGAGGACCTCATGCGTAGAAGTTCCACGAGCCGCACGCGCGTCTCGCTGTTGGCGGTGGCTTCCGCCAGCTTGATCGTGTTGGCCGGCTGCTCGTCGAACAGCAACGGGTCGGGCGACAACACCGCCAACGGTGGTGCCGGTTCCGGCCCGTGCGGAACCACCGCCAAGACCACGCTGACGGTCGGGTTGTTCGGGACGTTCGGCTTCAAGGAGAACGGTCTCTGGACCGCCTATCAGGCGAAGTGCCCGAACATCACCATCAAGGAGGACGACGTCGAGCAGTCGGCCGACTACTGGACCCGCCTCAAGACCCGCCTCGCCTCCGGCAGCGGGCTCGACGACGTCCAGGGCATCGAGATCGGCTTCGTCGCGGATGTGGTCCAGAACCACGCCAGCCAGTTCGTGAACTGGAACACCGTCCCGAACGCCGCCAAGGACAAGGCCGAGTTCTTCCCGTGGAAGTGGCAGCTGGCGAGCACCACGGACGGCAGTGACACGGTCGGCCTCGGCACCGACACCGGCCCCGAGGCGATCTGCTACCGCCGCGACCTGCTCCAGAAGGCCGGGCTTCCCTCAGATCCCGCCACGCTGGCCAAGAAGTGGGCCACCTGGGACGACTTCATCAACTTCGGCAAGCAGTACCAAGCCTCGTCGTCGAAGACCGCGGGCTCCCACTTCGTGGACAGTGCCGCGAGCATCTTCTCGACCGCGGTGTACCAGGGCAACGAGGCCTACGACAACGCCCAGGGGCAGCCCGACGTTGAGGGCAGCGACGGGGTCAAGGCGGCCTGGGGCTATGCCACCACGGCCGCCAAGGACGGGATCACCTCGGGCCTCCAGCAGTTCTCGCCCTCGTGGAACAAGGCGTTCTCCAACGGCGCCTTCGCCGCCCTCGCCTGCCCCACCTGGATGATGGGCTACATCCAGGGCCAGGCCGGACCGTCGTACGCCGGCAAGTGGGACATCGCGCCCGTCCTGCCCGGCGGTGCGACCAACTGGGGTGGCTCCTGGATCGGCGTCCCGACCGCGTCGAAGAACAAGGCCGCGGCGATCGCGCTGGTCGAGTGGCTGTCGGCCAAGGACCAGCAGGTGACGATGTGGACCTCGAAGGCGCAAGGTGGGCATTACCCGTCGAACTCCGAGGCCGCGGCCGACCCGGCCGTCGCCGGAGCGACGAGCGCCTACTTCAGCAATGCGCCGGTGGGCCAGATCTTCGGCGGTATCGCCGCCAAGATGAAGATCCCGCCGATCGGTCTCTACGACACCCAGATCCAGCAGGCGCTGACCACCCAGCTGACGAACGTCGAGACCAAGGGCACCTCGCCCGACTCGGCCTTCTCGGCGGCGCTCGCCGCGATCAAGCAGGTCACCGGCTGATCCAATGAGCACGGTGGGCCGCCGCCGCATCCGCCGCGGCGGCCCACCCGTCTCATCCGTCCGACCAGCCAGAGAAGGTATCGAGATGTCCGTCGCCGAGCCGGCCGCACCCGCCCTCCGGGTCGGACGCCGGCGCAGGCGGCTGCCCGGCAGCCGGGTCGGCTACCTCTACGTCCTGCCCTTCTTCGCCGTGTTCGCGGCGTTCAGTGTCTATCCCTGGCTCGACACCGCTTGGGTATCGCTGCACGACGTCCGGCTGTCGACGTACAACCAGCAGACCTGGATCGGCCTGGACAACTACAAGGACCTGTTCACCAACCCGTTCTTCTGGAACGCGTTCCGCAACACCGTGACGATCGGGATCATCTCGACCGTTCCGCAGCTGTGCATGGCGCTCGGCATCGCGCACCTGCTCAACTTCCAGCTCCGGGGGCGGACCTTCTTCCGCGTGGCGATGCTGATGCCGTATGCCACCAGCCTGGCGGCGGCCACGGTGATCTTCCTCGAGCTGTTCGACAAGGACCTGGGGCTGATCAACTGGGCCTTGCATCTCATCCACCTCCCCGGGGTCGACTGGCAGGGGTCCAAGTGGCCGTCGCAGATCGCGGTGTCGGCGATCGTCACCTGGCGGTGGACCGGGTACAACGCCCTGATCTACCTGGCGGGCATGCAGGCGATCGACTCCTCGCTCTACGAGTCGGCGGCGATCGACGGGGCCAGCCGGTGGGCGCAGTTCCGCTACGTCACCCTGCCCGGCCTGCGGCCGACCATCATCTTCACGATCGTCGTCTCGACGATCGGGGCGGCCCAGCTGTTCGGTGAGCCGCTGCTCTACCACAACGGCATCCCGGACGGTGGCACCCAGAACCAGTTCCAGACGCTCGGGTTGTTGATGTACCAGCAGGGCTGGGCCAACGACCGGCTCGGCCTCGCCTCGGCGACCGCCTGGACGATGTTCCTCATCATCGTCGCGGCGGTGCTGGTCAACCTCTTCCTCGCTCGCCGACGGGACCGTTCGCTGGGTCCGGTCGAGGTCACCGTCGCCGACGCCGGGCACGGTCGGGTCGCGGGAGCCCCCCGATGAGCGCCGCGACCGCGCCGACGCGGGTCCGCTCCCGGAAGGAGCGGGTGCGTGCGGGGCGTCAGATGCGCGGCACCTGGGTGACCTATCTGCTGGTCAGCCTGGTCGCCGTCGTCTCGATCTTCCCGCTGTACTACACGATCGTGATGGCGTCGCACACGAACGCCGAGATGTCCGCGGCCAGACCGCCGTGGCTCCCGAACGGGTCGATCGTCGGCAACATCAAGAAGGCACTGCAGATCGCCCCCCTGAACCATGGCCTGGTCAACTCGGTGATCGTCTCCGGGCTGGTGACCCTCGGCACCGTGGCGTTATGCACGTTGGCGGGGTTCGCCTTCGCGAAGCTGCGCTTCCGGGGGGCCAACATCCTGCTGGGCCTCTGCGTCGGCACGATGATGGTGCCGATGCAGATGGGGATCATCCCGCTGTACATGCTGATGGCCAAGCTCGGTATGGCCGATCACCTCTCCGCAGTGATCCTGCCCACCCTGGTCACCGCGTTCGGGGTCTTCTTCATGCGCCAGTACGTCGCGAGCGCGGTCCCCGACGAGCTGATCGAGGCCGGCTTCATGGACGGTGCCGGTCCGTTCCGGATCTTCCTGCTGATCGTCGTACCGGCGGTGCGGCCCGCGATGGCCGTGCTCGGGATGCTCACGTTCCTGACGTCGTGGAACGACTTCTTCTGGCCGATCATCGCGCTCAGCTCGCAGAACCCCACGGTGCAGGTGGCCTTCCAGAGCCTGGCCACCGGCTACGCACCCCAACAGTCGATCATCATGGCCGGCACGTTGTACGGCACCGCACCGGTGCTCATCGTCTTCGCGCTGCTCGGCCGCCAGATCGTCGGCGGAATCATGCACGGAGCGGTCCAGGGATGAGGCCAGGCAAGAGGTTCCCGGACGGGTTCGCGTGGGGGGTCGCCTCGGCGGCGTACCAGATCGAAGGGGCGGTCCACGAGGACGGCCGGTCGCCGAGCATCTGGGACACCTTCTCCCACACACCGGGCAAGGTCGCGAACGGCGACAACGGTGACGTGGCCTGCGACCACTACCGCCTCTGGGAGAGCGACCTCGACCTGATCGCCGAGCTCGGGCTGCCCGGATACCGGTTCTCGGTGGCCTGGCCACGGGTGCTCCCCGACGGGCGGACGGTGAACCAGCCCGGCCTCGACTTCTACAAACGACTCGTCGACGGACTGCTCGACCGCGGGATCACCCCGCTGATGACGCTCTACCACTGGGACCTCCCGCAGGTGCTCCAGGACGCGGGGGGTTGGGTCGGCCGCGACGTCGTCGACCGCTTCGTCGACTTCGCCCAGCTCCTCGGCAAGGAGCTGGGCGACCGGCTCGTCGCGATCACCACCCTGAACGAGCCGTGGTGCTCGGCGTTCCTCGGCCATGCTTCCGGGGAGCACGCTCCAGGGCTGACCTCCGCCGCGCTGGCCTACCCCGTCGCCCACCATCTGAACCTCGCGCACGGCCGGGCCGTCTCCGCCCTTCGTGGGCTGACGTCGGCCGACCTGTCGGTGACGCTCAACCTGCACCAGGTCGAAGCGGCCAGCGACTCCGAGGAGGACCTGCGCGCCGCCCGGCACGTCGACGCGATCGCGAACCGGATCTTCAGCGAACCCATGTTCCGCGGCCGCTACCCCGACGACCTCCTCGCCGGGACGGCGCACCTCACGGACTGGTCGTTCGTCCGCGACGGCGACCTCGAGGCGATCAACCAGCCGGTCGACTTCCTGGGCGTCAACTACTACAACCCGGCCCGGATCGCGGCGACGGGCGATCGGCCGTGGCCGGGCACCGACGTGGCATTCGGGGTGCCGATCCCCGGCCCCGTCACCAACATGGGCTGGCCGGTCGTGCCGGCCGGGCTGCGGGACCTGCTGGTGCGCACGCACGCCGAGTACGGGCTCCCCCTCGTCGTCACGGAGAACGGCTGCGCCGCGGACGACGCCGTGGGTCCGGATGGGCGGGTGCGCGACGACGACCGGATCGCCTACCTCCAAGGACATCTTGCCGCGGTCCACGACGCGATCGAGCGCGGTGCGGACGTCCGCGGCTACTACGTGTGGACGATGCTCGACAACTTCGAGTGGGCGTGGGGGTACGACAAGCGGTTCGGCATCGTGCACGTGGACTACGGCACCGAGCGGCGTACCCCGAAGGACTCGGCGCGGTGGTACGCCGACGTGGTGCGCGAGGGTGTGCTGCCGCGCGAGTGAGTCTCGGGCCGACCCGTGGTTGTCCGCGGTCGTCGGGGCTCGTCAGTTGAAGTCGATCAGCAGGGAGTCGCTGTCGTCGTTGTGCGGGGGGTCGTCGCGCCGTCCGGGCGGGTCGGGGCGAACGGTCGCCCTGAAGCAGTGGGTCAGGTAGGGGAGCAGCATCCCGTCGGCGCCGCGGCCGTACTCGTCGTACAGCGCCTCGACGCGTCTGAGCACCCGCTCGCGGCCCACGTCGTCGAGGACGGCGATGTTGGATCGGGAGGCGACCAGGTCGCGAAGGCCATCGCGGTCCAGCCGCTGCCAGTGCCGGAACGCCTCGGTCTCGACGACGTCGAACAGCGCCGAGTCGGCGAGCGCGGCTCGGGGATCGCTGTGGTGGTCCTGGGTGCCGATCAGCTCGCCGAGCCGGCGTACCCAGGGGATGCGTTCGTCTCGCAGGTTCCAGGTCAGCGCGATCCGGCCTCCGGGCCGCAGCACCCGGGCGATCTCCGGGAGGGCCAGGGCCGGGTCGAACCAGTGGAACGCCTGGCCGCTGACGACGACGTCGACCGAGCGCGAGCGCACCGGGATCCTCTCCGCGGTGGCGAGCACGGCCCCGACCTGGGGAAGCCGGCGCGCGAGGTGGGCGAGCATCTCCGGCAGGGGGTCGATGGCGGCCGTGACATGCCCCAGCGCGGCGAGCTGCTCGGTGAGCTTGCCCGTGCCGGCGCCCAGCTCCAGCACCCGCAGCGGTGGAGCCCCGGTGAGCCAGATCGCCGCTTCGCGAGGGTACGACGGGCGCGCCCGGTCATACGCGTCGGCGACGCCACCGAACGACAGCGCGTGCCGGGTCGCCTCGTCGTGGTTCATCGCTGCTGAATCTAGCGGGGCGGCGCCTGCCTGGAGTGGTGCGGCCGGGCTTGACGTCGGGCGTAATGTCAATTACATGATTACAAATGAAGCGCAGGAGCGGGTGCGCGGGTGGTTCACCGGGCGCCTTCCGGACGAGTGGCAGGCCGAGCCGGCCACGGTCACGGTGGACCGGGAGGAGATCACCGTGGTGCTGACGATCCCCGACGTCGACGCGGACGGCGAGGTCGACGAGGCCCGGGCGGGCCGGGCCTCGGCGTTCCGCGAGGACACCCGGGGGAAGCGGATGTCGATCGCGCGTGAGGCCGAACGCCGCTACGACCGGAAGGTGTCGTGGGGGGTCCGGGTGGGCGAGCACGCGGAGCTGTTCACCCATTTGGCGGCACCGGTGATGACCCGGTTGCGCCAACCGCAGCGGCAGGTTCTCGACACCCTGGTCGATGCGGGCGTGGCCCGGTCACGTTCGGAGGCGCTGGCGTGGTGCGTCCGGCTGGTTGCGCAGCACGAGGACGACTGGCTCGAGGAGCTGCGGGGGGCGATGAGCACGGTGGCCGACGTACGGGCCAAGGGGCCGGCCGCCTGAGCCGGGCCGGCCGCCGCGCTGGCTCTCGTCGCCCGCGCGCCTCCTCCTTGCGGTTTGGTCCCCAACCGCATGGATTCGGCGGTTGGGCGTGCGGTTCGTGACCATTCGGCGGGGTGTTCGGTGGGGGTGTTGAGCGGGGCGAGGGACGGGGTGAAGGGGTGGGTGCTGCTGGCGTCGTACGACGGGCGGGGCTGGCGTTGCGGTTTGGTCCCGAACCGCATGGTTTTGGCGGTCGGGGGTGCGGTTCGTGACCATTCGGTGGGGTGACGGGTGCTGTTGAGATTCTCCAGCCCGGCGCTCGACGATCCGGCCCTCGACCATCGGCGCTCGACCATCCGCGGGGCGCCCGCCCGTTAGGCTGCCCGACGTGTCCGACTCCCTCGCTGCCTTGGCGGCGCTGGAGGGAGTCGCCTCGGCGATGGCGGCCACCCGTGACGGGATCGACGCGCTCCTTCGCGATCGGGGCCTTCGCCGGACCACCCCGGAGCTCACCGGTGAGTCGCTGCTGCGCGGCGCCCATGCCAGCGCCGTACTCGAAGGGTCCGACTCGACCCTGGAGGAGGTGCGATCGGGCGCGGGCGACGCGGTCAGCCGGGCCTCGGTCCGGATCGGTACCGAGCTGCTCGGGCTGGCGCCCACGCTCACGTCGGCGCCGTTGCAGGCGGTGGCCCGCCTGCACGTGCTGGCCGCCAAGGGATCGGTGGACGACGCGGTGCTGGGCCGCCCTCGCGACGCGGCGGCCGCGGATCGGCTTCGTGGGGTGGCCGCGCTCCTGACCACGCCCACGTCGGCGCCGGCGCTCGTGGTCGCCGCGGTCGCCCATGCCGAGCTCCGGGCCGCCGCCCCCTTCGCCTCGCATAACGGGCTCGTTGCCCGGGCGGTCGAGCGGCTGCTGCTGGTGGCGCGCGGCGTCGACTCGAAGGCGCTGCTCGTCCCGGAGGCCGCGCATCTGAGGCTCCGCGAGGAGTACGAGTCCAATCTGCGCGGCTACCGGGTCGGCGGGCCGGCCGGCGTCCACGCCTGGCTGCTGTACGCCGCCGAAGCGTACGCCGTCGCGGCCGAGGCCAGCCCTCTGAGGGGCTGACCGTCGCGACCCACATGCGAGCGGCACTCCACGTGACTGGGAGTGCCGCCGCTGACACGTGAGACCGGTGGTTACCAGGCGTGCATCACCATGTCTGTTGCTCCGGGATGAACCCGGATCACAACGCCCAATAGGAAGGGTAGTTCGCCGCGTGGGTACCTGGCTCACGTGCGGGTCTGCAGTTGTCTTGCCCTCCCTTTGTACGCCGGTTGCCGGCCCCCCACAAGACTCAAGGAGCCGACCCGTCGCGCGACGGCTAGACCGCTCTTCCGAGACGGCGGCGCGCCGCGACGTACACCACCCCACCCACCGCGGCGGCCGTTCCGACGGCCAGCGCGGCCAACGTCGGCTTGCTCTGCGGCAGCCGCATCCGCCGGCGGAGGGCGACCGGTTTGTCGAAGGCGAGCACGGGCCAGCCCCGACTCTGCGCGTGCCGGCGCAGCTCCTTGTCGGGGTTCACGACAGCGGGGTGGCCGACCACCTCGAGCATGTGCACGTCGGTGATCGAGTCGCTGTAGGCGTAGCTGCGGGCCAGGTCGTACCCCTGGCGGTCGGCAAGCGCCTGGATCGCGGACGCCTTGTTCTCGGCGTAGGCATAGAAGTCGATCTGGCCGGTGTACCTCCCGTCGATGATCTCCATCCGGGTCGCAATCACCCCGTCGGCCCCCAGCAGCTCACCGATGGGCTCGACCACCTCGGCGCCGGAGGCGGAGACGATGATGACGTCGCGACCCGTCAGGTGGTGCTCCTCGATCAGCGAGACGGCCTCGTCGTACACCAGTGGGTCGACGACGTTGTGCAGCGTGTCCCCGACGATCTCGCGCACCGTCCGCACGTCCCACCCGGTGCACAGAGCGGAGAGGAAGGCTCGCATCTTCTCCATCTGGTCGTGGTCGGCCCCGCCGGCGAGGTAGACGAACTGGGCGTAGGCGCTGCGGAGTACGGCGCCGCGAGAGATCAGACCACCGGCGTGGAAGGGCTTGCTGAACGCCAACGTGCTCGACTTGGCGATGATCGTCTTGTCCAGGTCGAAGAACGCGGCGGGGCGACCCGAGGCGCGGTCGGCGGGGCTTCGTACCTGTTCCACGGCGTCAGCCTTCCGGACGGGAACAAACGGAACGACACGGACAAAGGCGCGGAGCCGCCCTGATCGATCGGTCAGTGCCTAGCATAAGTAGGCAGAACCCAGTTGTTACGACATCTCGGCCCGACTCCGTAACACCGCGCCGGCTCGGACCGGCGCCCGACTCCCACAATCGCCAGCGGCTGTCCCACAAGTCGCTGGTGCGGTCCGGCTCATACCCCCCGAGCCGGACCAGCGGCCCCCCGGCCACCCCGGCCAGGGGGCCGCACCTGCTCTTGGCCCGCACCTGCTCTTGGCCCGCACCTGTTTCAGCCCGCACCGGCTTTGGCCCGCACCCGTTTTAGCCCACACCCGCCAGGTTGCTCGCGTCGTCCCCAGATCCGGCCGTCGGGGTAGGTCGTGGTCGGTCCGCACGGGCAGCGTGGGCCCATGAGCCCGATGTGCCTCCTGGTGTCCGCGGATGACGAGCTGCTCGACGACGTGCTGCGACTCGCCGCCGCGGCCGGTGCGCGAGTCGATGTCGCGCATGACGCCGATGCCGGCCTGCGGGGGTGGGGGACCGCGAGCGTCGTACTGCTCGGGGCCGACCTGGCTCCCCTGGTGGCGGGGGCGAACCCACCCCGGCGTGACCAGGTGCACGTGATCGGTCGGGCTCCGGCCGCCGACGCGTTGTTCCGGGCAGCCTTGGCCGCGGGTGCGGAGACGGTGGTGGAGCTGCCGGCCGCCGAGGGGTGGCTGATCGAGACCCTCGCCGACGTGGTGGACGGCGGGGTCGCGAGAGCGCCCACCGTGGGCGTAGTCGCCGGCTCGGGTGGTGCGGGGGCCACGACCTGTGCCGCGGCGCTCGCCCTGACCGCGGCGGCGCGGGGGCCGACCTTGGCGCTCGACCTCGACCGGTTCGGGCCGGGCCTGGACCGTGTGGTCGGGATGGACGACGTCCAGGGGATCCGGTGGGACGCCCTGGTCGCCGGTTCGGGCCGGCTCGGCTCGCGGGCGTTGCGGGAGTCGTTGCCACGACGCGATGACCTCGCCACGTTGACCTGGGCTCCCGGCGACCACGCCGAGCCGGATGCCGCGTGCGTTCGCGAAGTGCTGGCCGCGGCGCAGCGGGGACACCAACTGGTGGTGGCCGACCTCCCGCGGGTGATCGATGCCCTCTCGTCTGCGGTGGTGCCCAGGTGCGACCGGGTCG
>JBOHDW010000305.1:0-10037 GCA_050700795.1 Nocardioidaceae bacterium
GATCCCCCCGTCCGGAGCCGCGAGCACCTCCCGTCCCGCGGTGAAGCCGGTGGCGGCGAGCACCGCCGAGAGATAGCCCGCAAAGGCACCTCGGGCCTGGTGGAACTTGATCGTCGGGGTGCCCCAATGCGCAAACGTGCCTGAAGCCTGGCTGCCGGCGAGGCCGAATGCGTTGGTGAGCATGCCCGCATCAAGGCCCAGGAGCCTCCCCGCTGCGGCGGCACCGCCGAACGGCCCGAAAACGCCTGGCGAGTGCCACCCCCGCGCCCGGAACGCCGGATAGTTCGCCCCTTTGGCTATCCGAGTAGTGACTTCAAGTCCGAGGGCGAACGCGAGCAGAAAATCGGCACCGGAGACGCGGCGCTCGATGCCGACCGCGAGTGCCGGCGGGAAGACCTCCGGCGTCACATGGCACAGCGCGGGGCGATAGACATCGCAGACGGTTGTCGCGGTGACCAGGTACCCGTTGAGGAGTACCGCCCCCGCCGCTGACATCGGAGGCCGGCCCACGACTGGGGAGCTGCCCGAGCCCGTGGCTGACCGCGCGGCCATCTCGATCAGCTTCGCTTCGTCGCTCAGACCTCCGGCTACCGCACTCGCCACGGTGTCGAGAAGCACGATGGTCGCGCGCTCCCGCACTCGTGCCGGGAGATCATGCAGTCCGGTGCCCGCCACGAACCGGGCGAGTTCTGTGGTGGGCGAGGCGTTCACTCGTCTGCCTGCACAACGATGGCGACCGGGCGCGTCGGAGAGCCGGTTGCTCCGACGAGCTTGAGGGGAAGACTGACGAAGACGAACTCCGAGACCCCTGCAGCACCCAACTCGTCCAGGAACAGGTTCTCGAAGATGTAGATGCCGGCATGGACGAGGAGAATCGAGTGACAGGGCAGCGTGTGGCCGAGATCCGGATCGGTGTATCCCGGGACATCCCACGACATGTTGTCCGCGCCGACCGCATAGACCCCTTTCGCAGCCGCCCACTCGGCCGAGCTTCGGGCCATTCCGCCCGCCGCGATGTAGCCCTCCGTGTCGGACCAGGAGCTCCCCCACCCGGTCCGGACCAGCAGGACGTCACCAGGCCGCACCGTCACTCCCTGTTCCGCGGCAGCTGACTCAAGTGTCTCGGCCTGGACGAGCGACTTGGCGGGCAGCCGCCCGCTGCCTGCCAAGTCGATGAGAACGCCTCGTCGGATGATCGGCGGGATACCCTCGGCAGTCATCACGCCCATCCCACTCGGGCCTTGGTTCGAGGCGTCGACCGCGATGCCACCCAGCATCTGCATGTCCTCCGCTTGGTGGCAGAAGGCGTCGACGTGCGTTCCAGCGTGGTCGGCGGTCAAGATCATCCCGGCGGCGCTCGTCCGTTTCTCCAGACCACGTTCATGGCGCCGGTGCAACATGAATGCGAAGTTCGGGGCGTTGGCCGGGAACATGGGCATACCAGCGAACCGCGGCTGCTCAAGGTCGATCACTCGGGCACTCTCGAGCGATGCAAGCAGCTCTGAGGTCTTCTCCCCCGGGTCGGTGGTCACGATTGCTCCGCCTCGGTGGTCTGCCCGTCTGAGGCGTACTCGCCGGAACCGAGCTCCTCGTTCGCGATGTTCACCGCCGCAACAGCCATCCCGACACCCGCGTAGAGCGCGACGTGTTTGAAGAGTGCCATCAGCTCGGCGGGAGAGCAGCCATTGCGAAGCGCACCGCCGACGTGCAGCCGGATCTCGTCTCGCTGACCCAGGGTGGTCACGAGCGCAAGGGTGAGCAGGCTGCGGGTCTTCCGGTCAAGCGTCTCATCAAGCCAGCCCTCGCCCCAGACGTAGTGAGTGACGAACTCCTGGAAGGGGCGGGCGAACTCGGACGCGCCGGCCAGCGCACGATCGACATACTCAGCGCCGAGAACCGCTCGCCGGACCTCGAGTGCCCGATCTCGACCTTCCTCCATGCCGCGCCCTTCCCTTGCCAAAGTCGACGGGTGCTCACCGCCAGAACCTGCTTGGTCTACTGTTGTATACACCCGTACGCATTGCCGGTCAACGACCGACGGTGGCCCCCGTGAGAGGCTGCTCACCCAGGGTCCGTCGTGCGTTGACACTAGTAAACCCGCCCACGTACGCTGCGGTACACAACGGTATGCATTAGGAGAGCCATGGGTCGCAAGGGCGCCGAGATCATCGTCGATTCGCTTGTCAGCGAAGGCATCCCCTACCTCGTGGGAGTCTCGGGCCACGGCATTCTGGGGCTCCTGGATGCCGCCTTCGACCGCCAGGACGAGATTCGCACCATCACCACACACGATGAGCGGATCGCGGGCTTCATGGCGGACGCCTACTACCGCGTGGCCGGACGCCCGCTCGCGACCTATACCTCGTGTGGCCCCGGGTCGGTGAATATCGTGATGGCGATCGCCGGAGCGTTCCTGGACTCGTCGGCCGTGTTGGCGATCACCGGCAACGTGCCGACGCAACAGTTCAACCGGGGTCCCTTCCAGGAGTCCGGTCGCTTCTTCCAGGCCGACTTCCCCAGCGTGATCCGCCCCTACGTGAAGCGTAGCTTTCAGGCGCCTCGCCCGGAGATGCTGCCGCTGATCATGCGGCAGGCCTTCGCGATGATGGGGAGTGGTCGCCCGGGTCCGGTGAACGTAGACGTACCACTGAACGTCTTTGTCGAGGACGCGGGAGATCTGAATGACGAAGACACCAGGGGCTCACAGCGGATCAGCCCGCCCACGGCTCCTCGGGAGACGGTCGAGGCCGCGGCACGACTGCTGCTAGGAGCCGCACGACCGGTGATCCTTGCGGGAGGCGGGGCGCTCGCACCGGAGGCGACGGCACTCCTGAGCGACTTCGTGCATGCGCACCGCATCCCGGTGATCACCACCCCCCTCGGAAAGGGAGCCCTCGACGAGCGGGACGTCTTGTGTCTTGGTCCCACGGGTCGTAACGGGACCTACGCCGCCAACCACGCCGCCCGGAATGCGGATGTGATTCTTGCTCTGGGCACGCGGTTCGACGACCGGGCAACGAGCTCATGGCTCCCGGGAATCACCTACAGCATTCCCCCGACCCAGTTGATCCATGTTGACATCGACCCTTCCGAGATTGGTCGCAACTACCCTGCAACGCTCGGGGTTGTCGCAGACTGCGCCCGGTTCCTCGCCGACCTGACCGCCGTTGGCGGGCAGCTCCCTGGCGACGCCGACAACGCGGATCGCGCCGGGTGGACGGCGCGTACGGCCGAGTGGAGAGAGCAGTGGGACGCCGACATAGCGGATCGTCAACGATCCGATGCCGTGCCGATTCAACCCGATCGAGCCGTCGCCGAGATCCAGAGCGTGCTCCCGGACGACGCGATCGTGCTCGCCGACGTCGGCGTGCACCACAACTGGCTCCTCCAGCAACTGCTTGCTCCGGTCCGCGGCCGCTTCCTCCAGGCCTGGGGCTTCGCGGCAATGGGCTTCGGCGTCGGCGGCGTGCTCGGCGCACGGTTGGCCGCACCCGACCAGCCGGTCATGACAGTCTGCGGCGACGGCGGTTTCCTGATGCATGCCAACGCCGTCGCCACGGCCGTCGAGTACGACTGGCCGGCGGTGTGGCTCGTCTGGAACAACAGCGGCTACGGTTCCATCAAGGGTCAACAGGCGATGTTCTTCGGAGACGACCGAGAGCTCGCGACCCGGTTCCGCCATGCGTCGGACGGAGAGCTGATGAGCGCGGACATGGCTGCGGTGGCCGTGGGGATGGGCGCGGTAGGCATGACAGTGGAGAAGCCCGCGGAACTCGGCCCCGCACTGGAGGCGGCACTCGCGTCCGGACGCCCCACCGTCCTCGACGTGCACGTTGACTCGACGACCTCCGCGCCGGCCACCGGAAGCTGGGACCTGCCACCCCTCCCCGGACCGATGCCGAACTATGGCTGGTAGCCCGTCGCTGCTTCCTTGGATCGGCGGCAGTCCGGTCGATGTCGACCATTTCGACGACCTCATCGAGCCTTACCGCGGTGAGCTCGTGGCCCGGGTCGGCACAAGTGACGAGGGCGTCGTCGCGAGGGCTGTCGAAGCCGCTCACGCCGCGGGCCCGCTCATGGCCGCAATGCCCGTGCACGAGCGCGCCAGGCTGCTACGGGCTGCCGCGGAACTCCTTGAGGCACGTCAGGAAGGTTTGGCCCGCGCCATCACCGCAGCGACCGGAAAGGTCATCAGTCATACCCGACGAGAGACGGCGCGTTCGCCCTGGACGTCTCGCGCCGCCGCGAGTGCGGCCGAGACGCTCACCACGACCACTCCTCCCCCCGACCTGATTCCCGGCGGAGAGCGCGTGCATTCGATTGCGCTACGTTGCCCCGTTGGTGTGGTGGCGGCGATCACACCGTTCAACGCTCCGCTCAACCTGGTCCTGCACAAGGTCGCGCCGGCCCTTGCCGGCGGCAACACGGTCGTGGTCAAGCCCGCTCCTCAGGCGCCGGGTCCCGCGATCGAGCTGGCGGAGCTCCTCACCGAGGTGGGCTTCCCACCAGGGGCGGTCAACGTGGTTCCAGGTGGCGCAGCGACGGGACAAGCGCTGCTCGCGCAAGATCGTGTCGTCCTCGTGAGCTTCACCGGGGGCGCACCGGCCGGCCGGGCGATCCGAGCCGCAGCGGGGCTTCGCCCTGTGCTGCTCGAGCTCGGAGGCAACTCGGCGAACATCGTCCACCACGACGCGGACGTTCAGCTCGCCCTGGACCAGATCGTCCGAGGCGGATTCTCCAACAACGGCCAGAGCTGCAACTCCGTGCAGCGGGTGTTGGTCGCCGACTCGCTCTACGAGGAGTTCAGCGAACGGCTCGCGGAGCGGGCCTCGGAGCTGGTCCTGGGGGACCCGATGGACCCCAAGACGGACATCGGGCCGCTGATCAGCTCGTCCGCGGCCGAGCGGGTGCACGAACACATCCGAGAAGCCGCTTCCCGCGGTGCAACCATCCGCACCGGAGGGGGGCGGCACGACGCCGTCATCGAACCAACAGTGATGAGCGCGGTCGACCCCACTCTTCGGCTGTACTGCGACGAGCTCTTCGCCCCGGTGGTGCTGACCGAGCCCTACCGGACTCTCGATCAGGCCATCACCCAGGCCAACCGCACCCGGTACGGCCTTCAGGTCGCCATCTTCACCCGGTCGATAGATGTGGCGACGGAGGCGTACACGGCACTACGCGCCGGCAGTGTCGTGGTGAACCGGTCATCGAACTTCCGGCTCGACCAACTTCCCTACGGAGGAGTCGACGAGTCCGGCTCCGGCCGCGAGGGCCCGCTCTACGCCGCCGAGGCGATGACCTACCTCAAGACAATGGTCATTGCACCACCCCCGGGCCGATGAACCAGGACAGGTAGGCGGACTCACCATGGACGAGGCCCAACCCACGGCGCGTCTGGCTCGGTTCGTCCAGGCCACCGAGCCTGGAGTTCTCCCCGCAGGTGTTGCAGCGCACACCAGAACCTTGATCCTCGATGCGGTCGGCTGCGCGCTCGCGGGGTGGGCCGCCGAGGAGCTGCCTCAGATCGATCAGGCCGAGCGTGCGCTCGCCGGCTCCGGGGACAGCACCATCATCGGAGCCGACAGGACGTCCAGCATGCTCGGTGCGGTCTTCCAGAATGCCTACCTGACAACCGGGATCACGGCCTGCGACGTGTACACGCCGGCACACTTCCATGTCACGCCGGAGGTCGTTCCGGTGGCGCTCGCCATCGCCGAGCAACGGCACCTGACCGGGCGCGAGCTGATTGCCGGCGTCGCGGCCGGCGGCGAAGTGGCGACACGCCTGGCCGGCAGCCTCGACTATGCCGAGTTCCGGCGCCGCGGATGGCACGCTCCGGGCATCATCGGTCCGATCGGTGCGGCCGCTACCGCCGCGAAGCTGATGGGGCTCGATGCCGTGGGGACCCGTCGGGCGATGAGCCTCGCCGTCAGTCAGGCCGGCGGGACCTTCGCCTCCTGGCCGACAGCCGCGGTGAAGTTCCATCAGTGCCGAGGCGCGGTGTCGGGTCTGCTGGCCGGTCTCCTGGCCGAGCAAGGTTTCGAGGCCTCCAGCGAGCCCCTCATGGCCGAGGACGGTGGGCTATGGGCGTCGTACGCGCCAGGCGACGTGGCCGCGCTCACGGCAGGGCTCGGTGAGCGGTGGGAGCTGCAGAACATCTCCCTGCGTATGTGGCCGGGTGCGACACCAGTCCAGGCCCTTCTGACCGCGCTGCTGACAGACCCAACAACTCAAGGCATCGGCGCGCAGGAGGTCCGGAGCATGGACATCGCCGTGGCCCCGGCCACCTACTCGTCCCACCGAGAGCTGGCGCGACCCCACGGAGCCTTCGAGGCCTTGCTCTCCTTCCACTTCGCGGCGGCCTCTGCACTCAGGGACGGTCGGTTCGGGGTGGACTCGATCCGGCCGAGCGCCTACGAGGACCCGGATCTCCTCCGGTTCATCGACGAGCGCATCCGGCTCACCCCGGACGAACGGGTACCGAGAGGGGGCGTGCATCTCCGCCTCTCGCTCGCCGATGGCAGAACCCTGTCCGTACGACAGGACCACGCACTGGGCACTCCGCACGAGCCGATGACCGCATCGCAGGCCGAGGCGAAGTTCCGGGCATTTGCCGGCACACGCCTTCCCCCTGACCGCACAGAGAAGCTGCTCGTCCTCATGCGTGATCTGGACACGGTTCGAGACTGTGCAGACCTGCTCGCCCTGACCCGCAGCGCAGCTAAGTCGAAGGAGAGATAGATGGATGCGGATGCCGAACTGCACGACCGGCTCGCCGTCGTCGGAGGCGCGTCCTCCGGGCTGGGCCTGGCGTCCGCCCTGGCCCTTGCCGAGTGCGGATGTCGGCTGTTGATCTGGTCGCGGAGTGAGCAGCACCTTGAGTCCGCGGCCCGGCAGATTCGCGACCGGTTCGACGTCACGGTCTACACCACGGTTGCCGACGCGAGCCAGCCTGGTGCAGCGGGAACAGTTGCCTCAAGGGCGACGGCGCTCGGTGGGCCGGACATCGTGGTGCTCAATGCCGGTGGCCCGCCGCCGGTGGACCCGACGGAGACCGATCCGGACGAGTGGCGCCGGTCGCTGCAGCTGCTGACGATCACACCGATCGAGTTGGCCACCCGTCTCCTTCCCACGATGCGCGAGCGCGGCTTCGGCAGGGTGATCTCGATCGGCTCCTCCGGGGTGAGGGAACCGATCAGGCACCTCGCCTACTCGAACTCGGGTCGAGTCGCATTGGTCGCCTGGCTGAAGAACGTCGCCGGAGCCGTGGCTGCGGACGGAGTGACGGTCAACACCGTCCTCCCGGGCCGGATCGCGACGGCCCGGGTCGAGTCCCTCGACCAGGCCGAGGCCACCCGCGAAGGGATCACGGTTGAAGAGGCGCGCGCGCGGTCTCGGGCGAACATCCCCGCGGGAAGATACGGACGACCCGAAGAGCTGGCCGCGCTGATTGCCTTCCTCGCATCACCCCGTGCGTCCTTCATCACCGGCCAGACCCATGCGGTCGATGGCGGCTATCTGCGCGGTTGGTGACCCACACGATCAGGCGCTGGTCGTCAGGGTGGCGCGGTTCTCGAGTCGCGAGAGGCCGTCGTACGCGGCGTACTTGTAGGCCTCGCTGGTGGTCGGGAGGTTCTGGGTGGAGTTGACGAAGTAGTCGATGTCGGCCCCGAAGTGGAGGGCGGTCTGAGCCTGGTGGATGAGCTCGGTGGCCTGGTCACCGACCACGTGCGCCCCGAGCAGCCGGTGGTCGGCGCGGCGGAAGATCAGCTTGACCAGCCCCGTGCCCGATCCGGAGATCACCGTCCTGGCGTTGTGCGCCAGGCGGGCCCGGCCGACCTCGTAGTCCTCGCCGCTCTCCCGTGCCGCCTGCTCGGAGAGGCCGACCATGGCCGCCTCCGGGATAGTGAACACACCGCTGGGCGTCATCGGGTCGAGCCCCTCGCGGATCGTGATCCCGAAGGCGTGACAGGCCGCGATCCGGCCCTGCTCTGCAGCCACCGAGGCGAGGGCGGGCGGTCCGGTGACATCACCCGCCGCGTACACCCCCGGCGCCGAGGTTGCGAAGGTCTCGTCGACCACCACCAGACCGCGCTCGTCGGTGCCCACACCCGCCTCGGCCAGACCGAGGCCTTCGACGTTCCCCACGCGCCCCGCGGCGACGATCACCTTCGTCGGATGCAGCTGCTCACCGTCCGCGAGCGAGACCACGATGCCCTCGTCGTCCCGGTCGACCTTTGCGTGCCCGGCACCGAGAACCAGCCGAACACCGGTGCGTTCGAACGTCTCGACCAGCATGTCCACGATGTCGGCGTCCATGAATCGCAGGAGCTGGGGCCCGCTCTCGATGAGCGTCACCGAGGTGCCGAGCGCGGAGAAGATCGAGGCGTACTCGCAGGCGATCGCCCCTCCGCCGACGATGACCAGGCTCGCGATCGGACGGTCGAGCTCGCTGGCCGCGTCGGAGTCGAGCAGGTCCGGGTCACCGAACGGCATGCCGGGCGGATGGAACGGCCGCGACCCGGTCGCGACCAGGATCACCGATGCGGTCAGGGTGCTGTCCCCACCGTCAGCCCGGGTCACCCTCACCGCGCCATCCCCCAACAGCAGGGCATCGCCGTGCACCAACGTGATGCCGTGGCGGTTAAGGTTCTGCTCCACCGCCTCGGTGAGCACCTCACGAACCTGCCTCGCGCGTTCGCGCACCCCGGCGAGGGCGAACTCCGGGGTCAGGTCGAGCCCGACGCCGTACACCTCTCGGCGGTGGAAGCCGGTGAGGTACATCGCCGCCTCACGCATCGTCTTGCTGGAGGCAACCCCGTCGACGAAGGTCCCACCGGGTCGCGGGGACCGCTCGACGATCGCGACCCGCTTTCCGTGGTACGCCGCCAGTGCCGCCGCCTTCTCACCGGCCGGCCCCGACCCGATGACCAGGAGGTCGAGCTCGGGTTGCATGGATGGATGACCTCCTCGGTAGGACCGCTACTCGGATCGCAGAACCCGGGCCGCTTCGGCCATGGCCCGCATCTTGCCGATCGCCGACTCGCGCGGGAGATACTTCATCCCGCAGTCGGGACCCACGACGATCTTGTCGGGGGCGACGTACGGAAGCGCACGACGTACCCGCGCCACCACGGTTTCGACGGACTCGACGGTGGGGTCCGAAAGGTCTATCACGCCGAGGATGATCGTCTTTCCCTCGAGGGAGCTCAGCACGAACGTGTCCAGGTTCGACTGGCCGGTCTCGATCGAGATCTGGTCACAGATGCAGTCGTTGAGCTCGGGCAGGAAGGAATAGCCGGGCGGACGTTCGTGGATGATCGCGGCGTACCCGAAGCACAGATGTACGGCGGTGGTGCCGACGACCCCGTCCAACGCGCGGTTCAGCACCTTGACGCCGTACCGCCGGGCTGGTTCCGGGCGGGCCTGGAGGTAGGGCTCGTCCAGCTGGACTATGTCGGCTCCGGCCGCGAAAAGGTCGCGCACCTCCGCATTGACGGCGTCCGCGTAGGCGCAGGCCAGCTCCTCGGGGTCACCGTAGAAGTCGTCCTGTGCCTGTTGCGACATCGTGAACGGGCCGGGCACGGTGACCTTGATCGTCCGCTCCGTGTTCGCCCGCAGGAAGCGGACGTCCTCCACCTGCACCGGCTTCGGACGGCTCACCGGCCCGACTACCCGCGGAACGGGGTTGGGATGCCCACTACGGTCGAGGGCCTCACCCGGGTTGCCCAGGTCGAGCCCGACCAGGGCCGTCGCGAAGTGGTTGGAGTAGCTCTCCCGCCGGATCTCACCGTCGGTGACGATGTCAAGCCCCGCGTCCTCCTGGGCACGGATCGCGACGACGGTCGCGTCGTCCTGCGCCTCGGCGAGGAACTCCGGTTCGGGGCGCCAGAGCTCGGTGGCACGGACCCGTGGCGGAAACCTTCCGGCGAGCCTCGCTCGGTCGATCAGCCATTCGGGCTGGGCGAAACTGCCGACCAGGGTGGTCGGGAAGAGCGGAAGTTCTGGCATGGTTCGGCCTCCGGCCGGAGCCT
>JBOHDW010000306.1:0-4891 GCA_050700795.1 Nocardioidaceae bacterium
CCCCGACGGTGCCCTCGAGGCGGTCGGGGACGAACGCCGGGAGGCGGCCGTCGGGGTCAGCAGATGACCGGCGGCTGATCAGCGGTACTCCGGGTTCTGATAGTCGAACCGCGACCCCGCGTCCCACGCCGAACGCTGGTTGCCGTACGCCGGGATCCCGCCGGCCGCCTTGAGCATCCGGGCCAGGTGCATCAGGTTCCACGTCATGAAGGTGGTGTTGCGGTTGGTGAAGTCGTTCTCGGGGCCGCCGCTGCCGGGGTCGAGGTACGACGGTCCGGGGCCCGCCTCGCCGATCCAACCCGCATCGGCCTGCGGCGGGATCGAGTAGCCGATGTGCTGCAGGGAGTACAGGACGTTCTGGGCACAGTGCTTGATGCCGTCCTCGTTGCCGGTGATGAGGCAGCCGCCCACCCGTCCGTAGTAGGCGTACTGTCCCGCCGCGTTCAGCTCGCTCGACCCGGCGTACAACCGCTCGACGATCCGCTTCATCACCGACGAGTTATCCCCCAGCCAGATCGGCCCGGCCAGGACCAGGATGTCGCTGGCCACCACCCGGTCGTAGATCGCCGGCCACTCGTCGGTGCGCCAGCCGTGCTGGGTCATGTCGACGTACACCCCGGTCGCGATGTCGTGGTCGACCGCGCGCAGCACCTCCACGGTGACGCCGTGCTTGACCATGATCGCCGCGCTGGCGGCGATCAGCCCTTCGGTGTTGCTCACCTCGGGCGAGCGCTTCAACGTGCAGTTGAGGTAGGTCGCCCGTAGGTCGGAGAAGTCCAGGTCCATGGCCAGACTGTGCCCGCAACGAGGAGCGCGGGCAATGGACCAGGCGGGTCTGCGCGCACCGGATTCTGGGTGACGAAGCGGACAAAATTCACCGGTTCCGTTGGTCGCGGGGTCCGCGAGCCGGTTATCCTCCCCTGGTGAAGGTTGCGCCCGGCCGGCTCTGGATGGCCCTGACGGCGCTCCTGCTCAGCACCGCCACGGTGGGTGGTTTCGTTGTGCTCGACTCCCCCGGCCGGGCCCTGCCGGTGGAGCAGACGCTGCTCCGCCCCGTCGCCCGGCCCGCGGTCCAACTCCAGCCCACTCGACGCGAGACGGTGATCGTCTCGCGGTACCAGGTGCGCCGTCCGGTGACGCTCAAGGCGAAGCCGAGGCTCCGGCACGTCAGCGCGGACTTCGTGATCAGCACCTTCAACGCGCTGGGCGCCAGCCACACGGCCCACCACGGCAGCCACGCCCGCTACGCCGGTGGTCGGTCGCGAGCCCGCAGAGCGGCCGAGATCGTGCTGAGCCACGACGTCAGCGTGGTCGGCTTCCAGGAGCTCCAGGCTCCGCAGTACAACACGTTCATGGCGGCGACGGGCCACCGCTACTCGGCGTACCCCGGGCTCTCGCTGGGGGCGCTCAACACCGAGAACTCGTTGGTCTGGCGCACCGCCGACTGGACCATGCTCAAGGCGTTCCCGATGTCGATCCCGTACTTCGGCGGACACCACCGGCTGATGCCGGCCGTCCTGCTGCAGAACCGGGCCACCGGGCTGAAGGCGTGGTTCCTCAACGTGCACAACCCCGCCGACACCGGGGCGCACAAGCACCAGCTCCGGTTCCGCATGGCGGCGATGGCGAAGGAGGCGGCCACCGTGGACAGCCTGGCCGCCACTGACGGGGTGCCGGTCTTCCTCACCGGCGACTTCAACGAGCGTGAGATCGCCTACTGCCGGTTCACCCGGATCGGGATGGTGTCGGCCAGCGGTGGTGGCGGTGGCTGCAGCCCGCCGCACCCCACCGACATCGACTGGATCTTCGCCAAGGGCGGGGTCACCTTCAGTAGCTATGACCAGGACGGCTCGCGGGTGGTGCGGCGGACCACCGACCACTACGTCATCTTCGGGACCGCGCATCTCGCCGGCACCCGCCGAACCGCCCCCTGACAACCGATTCGTCTGCGTTGTTTCGTCTGATTTCAGCGTCAGGATCGCAGACGAATCGTTGGGCCTTTAGAGGGGGTCGGCCAGGGCGCTGGGTGGGAGCTCGAACCAGCGCAGCTGCTCGAAGTCGGCACTCACCTCCGCCGCGTGCTGGCGCAGATCGGGCCCGATGGCGTTGGCCAGGACCTTCTCCCCGTCCGAGAGGTGTCGGGCCAGCAGCTCCTCGCCCCCGGTCAGTCGGCTACTGGGGAGGAACACCGAGCCGTCCTCCCGGTAGGTCACGTCGTAGAGGCTGATCGGTGGCTCGACCACACCCGCGCGGTGTCGCCACCTGCCGGTGACCGGATCGAACAGATAGTCACCGAGCAGCTTCCAGCCGTCGTGGGCCACCAGACGAACCGCCTCGATGATGTAGTCCGCCACCGTGTCGGAGAGGAAGTAGTTGAAGTTCACCCGAACCCATCCGGGCTTGATGCCCTCGCAGCCGCGGGCGATCTCGTGCTCGAACTCACGGGATCGATCGATGTCGATGCCGAGCAGCCGGTGGCCGTAAGGACCGGCGCATGAGCACCCACCTCGCGACTGCACGCCGAAGAGGTCGTTGAGCAGGGCAACCACGAAGTTGTGGTGGAGGTACTTGCCGGTGGGAGTGCGCACCACGAACGACACGATCGACAGCCGTTCCGCCTCGAGATTGCCGAGCAGCTCGATCGCCGGCTCGGCCTGCCAGGCCGTGACGGCGCGCGTCAGGAAGGTCTTCTCCCGGTCCCGGATGGTGGTGGTGCCCACCGCCTGCTTGAGCTGGAACACCAGCCCGGCCCGAACGGCCTCAATGATCGCCGGGGTGCCACCTTCCTCGCGGTGGGCCGGATCGTCCAGATAGCGATGCTCGTCGGGGTTGACGTAGAGCACGGTCCCTCCGCCGGGGACATCGGGAACCCGGTTCGCAAAGAGCTCGCGGCGAGCCACCAACACCCCTGGGGTCGAGGGGCCGCCGATGAACTTGTGCGGCGACAGGAAGATCGCGTCCTTGTAGGCAAGCGGGGGGTCGGCGTCGGGTGTGCCCATCACGATGTCGACGTACGGCGCGGCCGCGGCGAAGTCCCAGAAGCTCAGGGCGCCGTACTCGTGGAGCAGGGTCGAGACGGCCGCCGTGTCCACCACGATCCCCGTCACGTTGGAGGCGGCCGAGAACGAGCCGATCTTGAGGGGGCGGTCGGCGTACTCCTCGAGGCGGGTCCTCAGGTCATCGAGGTCGATGCCGCCGTCGACGTCCTCGCGGATCGTCATCACGTCCGCGATCGACTCACGCCACGGCAGCTCGTTCGAGTGGTGCTCGAACGGACCGATGAAGACGACCGGCCGCTGTTCGACCGGGATGTGGTCGCTGAGCCGGTGCCGGTCCTCGAGGACTGAGGGGATCCGGAGGCCGAGTACGCCGATCAGCTTGGCGATCGCGCCGGTGGTGCCGGAACCGGCGAACACCACGACGGTTTCACCGTCCCCGCCGACCGCCTCGCGGATGATCGCCCGGGCCTGGTCACGCAGCCGAGTTGTCTGCAGGCCCGTGCCGCTGGATTCGGTGTGTGTGTTGGCGTAGCTGGGCAGCACCTCGTCGCGGATGAACTGCTCGATGAAGCTGAGCGCTCGACCGGATGCGGTGTAGTCGGCATAGGTGACCCGGCGCTCGCCGTACGGCGTGGTCATCACGTGGTCCTCGCCGATGACCGACCTGCGGATGAGGTCGAGCAGCGGCGACGAGGTCATGGCCCAACGGTAGCCCGACCGAGCGATTCGTCTGCGATCCTTCCGCTGAGAACAGACGAAACAACGCAGACGAATCGTTTAGGGGCTCCGCACCCAGGCGGTGAAGGAGTCGACCGCGTCGATGACGGCCTCGAAGCGCACGGAGTGGACCAGGTCGAACGTGTGCTGGCCGCCGGGCAGCTCGGCGTACACGACCGGCCGTGCCGATGTACGGCGCAGCTCCGACACGAACCCTCGAACCCCCTCGACCGCCACGTAGCTGTCCTTGTCGCCGTGCACCACGAAGACCGGCGGCGCATCCCCCTGGGGGAGCGACGACGGATCGAGTCCGCCGTAGTAGCCGTAGAGCCCGATCGCCGCCGCCACCGAGGTGTCGGAAAGCTCGAAACCGGGCTGCAGGGCGGGGTCGTTCGCGGTGAGGGCGGCCGCGACAGCCAGGTTTGCACCGGCCGAGCTACCGGCCACGAAGAGCGACGCCGGGTCTGCGCCGTACTCGGCGGCGTTGGCCCGCGCCCAGCCGATCACCCGTTTCAGGTCGGCGATCTGGTCCACGCGCTGCACGGCCGGTGAGAGGCGGTAGTTCGCGCTGAGGCAGACCCAGCCCTGACCGGCCAACCGGTACAGCAGCGGGCGGGCCTCCCTGTCCTTGCGGCCACCGACGAAGCCGCCTCCGTGCAGGTAGACCAGGATCGGGGCGCCGGCCGGACGGGCACGAGAGTGGTAGACGTCGAGCAGGTGCCGGTCTCCCCCGTCGGCGTAGGCGAGGTTGCGCAGGTGCCGAACGTCGCGGCGGCGTATCGCGAAGGGTACGAACAGGATCGTCACCCACGGTCTCCGACGCCGCAACCGAGCGGCCAGGGCGGGATCGAGGGCGGTGCGCCACCCCGCACCGAGCCCCTCGTCCAAGGCCGAGTCGAGCGCCGGGCGCGCCCGCAGAGCCCGTACGACGAGCAGCGCGAGCCCGGCCGTCGTGAGCACCGCCAGCCCAACGACAGCACCGGCGCCGGGGGATGCGATGTCGCCCTCGCCGAAGGCCAACAGGGTCGAGGCGAGCAACCAGTAGCCCGCGATGAACGGGAGCTCGTTGACCAGGAACCCGAAGCGCCAGCTCATCCGCCCCAGGGCCCAGGGCCGGCGCAGCGGTACGGCGGCCCACCAGGTGCACCAGGCGATCAGGGCCACCGCCCCTAGAT
>JBOHDW010000307.1:0-4130 GCA_050700795.1 Nocardioidaceae bacterium
CGCTCGCGCTGCGCGCCGAGGCCGCGGTGCCCGCCGGCGAGGCCATCGAGCTGCTCGACACCCGCCGGGGCAGCCTCGCGTTCCGGCGGGGGGACGTGCTGGTGTGCGTGATCAACTGCGGGGCGACCCCGGCCCCACTGCCTCCGCAGGCCGACGCGCTGCTGATCGCCAGCTCGGCGGACCCCCTCGTCGGCGCTGGACCCACCCGCCAACCCACCCGCCAGCTCGCCCCCGACACCGCCGCCTGGTTCCGCCTCGCCCCCTCCTCCCGTTGAGTCGGGGGTTCTGCCCCGTTGAGCTGGGGGTTCTGCCCCGTCAGCGGGAGGGGGTGCGCGCGTCGTACCGGAGGAAGCCGCGCTGGGCGACGACGCTCAGGAGTACGGCGACCACGCAGGCCGCGCCGCCCAGCAGCAGCGCCGGCCGCTCACCCAACAGGCTGCCCATCGACCCGGCGTAGAAGTCACCGGCACGAGGACCGCCGGCGACCACCACGATGAAGACGCCCTGGATCCGCCCGCGCAGCTCGTCGGGGGCCGCGACCTGCAGGATCGTCGAGCGGTACGCCGCGCTGACCATGTCGGCCATCCCGGTCAGGGCCAGGAAAGCCACCCCGATCCACAGCACCGAGGTGAGCCCCACCCCGGCGACGGTCAGCCCGTACACCACGATCGCGACCACGATCGCCGCGCCCTGCTTGTGGATGCGGGAGATCCAGCCGGACAGCAGGAAGGCGATCACCGCCCCCGCCGCGGGCGCCGACTGCAACAGCCCGACGACACCGGCCCCGGCGCCGTACACCTTGTAGGCCAGCGCCGGGAACAGCGAACGCGGTTGGGCCAGCACCATCGCGCACATGTCGACGATGAAGGTCATCCGCAGGTTCGGGGCCCCCCTGAGGAACCGCAGCCCGTCGAGCACGGACCGCAGCCCGGCGCGGGGACTGTTGTGCATCGGCGGCATCCGCGGCATCCGCACCAGCGCGTAGTACGCCGCGGTGAACGTCAGCACGTCGACGGAGTACGCCGCCCCGAACCCGTGCCACTTGATGACCAGCGCGCCCAGCATCGGGCCGAACGTGAACCCGAGGTTGAACGACGCCATGTTCAACGCGGATGCGGCGGGCATCAGCGGCGCGGGGATCAGCCTCGGAACCATGGCGCTGCGAGCCGGGTTGTTCACCGCGTAGAACCCCGATTGCACGGCGATCAGCCCGAAGAGCAGCCACACCGAACCGATGCCCGCGAACGCCTGCACCGCGAGAGCGATCGAGACGAGCCACAGTCCGGCGCTCGCCGAGAGGGCGATGGTCCGCCGGTCGAACGCATCTCCGAGCGCGCCGCCGTACAACCCCAGGACGACGAGCGGGACCAGCGCCGCGACCCCGACCATGCCGACGTAGAACGAACTATGGGTGAGGTCGTAGACCTGGATCGCCACCGCGACATTGGTCATCTGCTGACCCAGCTGGGCGACGGTGTTGCCGAAGAAGAGCCGGCGGTATGGCGGGGAGACCTGCAACGGGCGGATGTCGGTCAGCACGGACCGCCACCAGCGGGGGCGCGCGTCTCGTCGGGCATCCGGTGGCACGGCCAAACGATTCCACACCCCGAAACCGGTTGAGCCCACCGGCGGCGAGACGTACCGTGGGCGCACACGGGAGAGGAGGTGGTCCTACAGATGCATTCTTATCGGACTCGTGAGGTGGCTGCTCGCTAGCAGCTCACCGGCCAGTCGCCGTAAGCGCTGGCACGACCAAGCAGTCACCCGGCCCGCGGGCGCTCCGATCCAGTCCGACCGGAGACGTGCACCGTCGTACGACGGAAGTCACGACGCCCGCGGGTCGTCTGCTTGTCCGGGGCCACACCGCCGCCCCTCTCCCTTGTGCGGATTGGTCCCCAACCGCACGAAGAACGGCCCCGGGGATGCGGCTAACTGGCTCAGCTGGACGCCCCCACGACTTCCGCCTCGGAGACGGCGGCGTCGTCGGCCGGTGCGCTGAACTGCGCGTTGTACAGCCGCGCGTAGGCACCGCCTCGCGTCAGCAGCTCCTCGTGGTTGCCCTGCTCGACGATCGCACCGTTCTCCATCACCAGGATCAGGTCGGCGTCGCGGATCGTCGAGAGCCGGTGCGCGATCACGAACGACGTCCGGTCGACGCGCAGCGCCGCCATCGCCTGCTGCAGCAGCAGCTCGGTGCGCGTGTCGACCGAGCTGGTCGCCTCGTCGAGGATCAACAGCTCGGGGTCGGACAGGAACGCCCGCGCGATCGTGACCAGCTGCCGCTCGCCGGCGGAGATGTTGGTGCCCTCCTCGTCGATGACGGTGTCGTACCCGTCGGGGAGGTTGTGAACGAAACGATCCACGAAGGTCGCCTGCGCCGCCTCATGGATCTCCTCCTCGGTCGCGTCCGGCCGACCGTAGGCGATGTTGGCGCGAATCGTCCCCTCGAACAGCCAGGTGTCCTGCAGCACCATGCCGGTGCGTCCTCGCAGATCCGACCGGCGCATCTCGGCAATGTCGACACCATCGAGGGTGATCCGGCCGGCGTCCACGTCGTAGAACCGCATGATCAGGTTCACCAGCGTGGTCTTGCCCGCCCCGGTCGGTCCGACGATCGCGATCGTGTGGCCGGGCTCCGCGACCAGCGACAGGTCGGTGATCAACGGCTGCTCGGGGTCGTAGCTGAACGACACATGCTCGAACCGAACCTCGCCCTGGCCCCCCTCGACGCCCGGCTCGACCCGCTCGAGGGGCTCCTCCACCGCGTCGAGCAGCTCGAAGACCCGCTCCGCGGACGCGACACCGGACTGCAGCAGGTTCATCATCGACGCCACCTGCGTCAGGGGCTGGGTGAACTGCCGCGAGTACTGGATGAACGCTTGTACGTCGCCCAGGCTCATCGTCCCGTTCGCGACCCGCAACCCACCGAGCACCGCGATGACGACGTAGTTCAGGTTCCCGATGAACATCATCATCGGCATGATCAGCCCGGACACGAACTGGGCGCCGAAGGACGCCTTGAACAGCTCCTCGTTCTCCTCCGCGAAGCGGGTCTCGACCTCCTGCTGGCGGCCGAAGACCTTGACCAGCGCGTGCCCGCTGAACGCCTCCTCGATCTCGCTGTTCAACCGCCCGGTACGCCGCCACTGGGTGATGAACATGCCCTGCGACCGCTTCATGATCAGCGCGGTCACCACCATCGTGATGGGCACGCTCACCAGCGCGACGAGCGCGAGCAGCGGCGAGATCCAGAACATCATCACCAGCACGCCGACCACGGTCAGCAGCGCGTACATCAGCTGGCTCATCGTCTGCTGCAGCGTCGTACTGACGTTGTCGATGTCGTTGGTGACACGGCTCAGCAGCTCTCCGCGCGGCTGCTTGTCGAAGTAGCTGAGCGGGAGCCGGTTCACCTTCGTCTCGACATCGGCCCGCATCTGACGCACGGTGTTCTGCACGACGTCGTTGAGCAGGAAGCCGTTGAGCCACGAGAGCAGCGACGCCGCGACGTACACCGACAGCACGATCAGCAGCACGTGACCCACCGCGCCGAAGTCGACCCCGTGACCGGGTACGACGTTCATGCTGGACAGCATGTCGGCCAACCGGCCCTGACCCTTGGCACGGAGACCCTCGACCGCCTGCGCCTTGGTGATCCCGGCCGGGATCTGCTTACCGAACAACCCCTCGAAGATCAGGTTCGTGGCATGGCCGAGGATCCGGGGTCCGACCGACGAGAGCGCGACCGACGCGACGGCGAGCAGGACCGAGGCGATCGCCTTGGTGCGGCTGGGCCGCATCCGGCCGATCAGCCGCTTGGCCGAGGGGGCGAACGACATCGCCTTCTGGCCGACCATGCCATGGCCCCAGCCGCGACCGGGGCCGCCACCGGCGACGACGCGCTCGGTCTCCTTCATCTTGTCGCCGCCCGGCTTGGCGCCGTTGGCCGCGCCGGCCCCGTTGGTCGCACCGACCCCGCTCACGCCGCCTCCTCCGCCGACAGCTGGGACACCACGATCTCCTGGTAGGTCTGGCACGTCTCGAGCAGCTCCGCGTGCCGACCGCGGCCGACGATCGTGCCGTCCTCGATGACCAGGATCTGGTCGGCGTCGATGATCGTGGACACGCGC
>JBOHDW010000308.1:0-4338 GCA_050700795.1 Nocardioidaceae bacterium
GTGCCGGCGCGTCCCGGCGGTACTTGCCCGTGAGCAGGCCGTACGCGAGCGGGAAGTAGGGCAACAGGCCCATGCCGACATGCTCGAGGGCGGGGACCAGCTCCTCCTCCGCGGAGCGGTTGTACAAGGAGTACTCGTTCTGGGCGCTGACGAACCCCTGGATCCCCGCCGACGAGGCGGCCCAATCGGCGTCGACCACCTGCCAGGCCTTGAAGTTGCAACAGCCGAGATAGCGGACCTTGCCCGCCTCGACCAGGCGGTTCAGGGCGTCCAGGGTCTCCTCGACCGGGGTCACCAGGTCGGGCTGGTGCAGCTGGTAGAGGTCGATCCAGTCGGTCCCCAGGCGGCGGAGGCTGGCGTCCACGGCGCGCATGAGGTACCGCCGGGATGCGCGGGCGCCCCAGTCGGGCCCGTTGGCACCGTGCATGTCCATGCCGAACTTGGTGGCGATGACGACCTCGTCCCGCCGGCCCCTGAGCGCCCGGCCGAGCAGCTCCTCACTCGCGCCGGCGCCATAGGTGTCCGAGGTGTCGAACAGGGTCACGCCGGCGTCGAGGGCCGCGTCGACGATCGCCCGGACCCCGGGCTCGTCGGTCCGCGAGCCGAACGCGTTGCAGCCGATCCCGACGATGGAGACCATCAGGCCGCTGGAGCCGACCGGGCCGTAGGACATGGGTGGACTCTCGGGCATGCGGTCATCATGCCGGTTCACCCCTCGATCGGACGGGTGCGTGTCATGATTTCCCTCACGGGCTCTTCAGGGGGTTGCCATGCTCTTCTTCGACAGTGCCTTCGGTCTGGTCCTCTTCGCGCTGTGGGTGTTCTGCCTGATCGACGTGATCACCACCGACGGGTCCGCCTGCCGCAACCTGCCCAAGCCGCTCTGGGTGCTGGTCGTGCTGTTGCTGGCCGACCTCGGTGCCGTCATCTGGTTGGTGGCCGGCCGGCCCTGGCCGACGGCGACCGGGGGTGGGCAGGGGCTGCCCTATCGCGGAAACACCGAGGCATCGGTGCCGGCGGCAAGGCAGCGGGCCAGCAGCGTCACCTCGACCAACCCCGACGATGACGAGCAGTTCCTCGCCCAGCTGCGCGCTCGGGCCGAGGAGCAGCGACGTACCTACCGCGAGGAGCAGCGCCGCCGCGATACCGAGGACGGTCAGGACTGACGTCGGCCGCGCTCAGGGCTGCGGGAGCACCGCGTCGAGCGTTGGGTGGGGGTGCAGCACCGTCTCCTCGAGCCGGACCAGCAGCAGCAACCCGAACGCGATGGCGGCGAGCGCCGCGACCTCGATCACCAGGAGCAGGGGGGAGTGCCGCGGCTCCTCGCGGAAGACCAGCAGCCCGAAAGTCAGGGCCGTCACGACGTTGGCGATGTTCAGGACCGGCATCGAGGCGCTGAGCCCGGCGGTCTGGTAGGCCCGCTGGTTGGTGAGTACGCCGCCCGCGCCCGCGGCGAGCAGCGCGTAGGTCGGCCACGACCCGAGTACGCCGCCCAGCCCATCGTTGCTGAAGGCCTGGAGGGCCATCTTCAGGAAGGCCGCCACCATCCCGAACAGGATCCCGGCGGTGGCACCCAGGAAGAACGCCCGCCGACGAGGGTGCTCGTGGATCATCCCCGCGACGAGGTTGGACAGCGTGGCGGCCACGACTCCGCCGAGCGCCAGGAGGAGGGCGACCAGACCTCCCGACGTCGCCCTCCCCTCCGTGGGGTTCGAGGCGACCAGGAAGACCGCGAGACCGAGTGCGGTGAGGGCCACCGCTCGCACCTCATCGAACGACGGCCAGCGGCGGCTCATCGCGGCCCGGGCGGGGACCGCCCACACGATGCCGCTCACCACGATGGGCTGTACGACGGCCAGCTGACCCTCGTGCAGGGCCATCGCGTGCAGGGCGAACGCACAGGTGGCGAGGAACTGGCCGAGCAGCCACAGCGGTCGGCGCACCAGGAAGCCGAGCAGGCTGAGCAGACCGGCGCTCGGGGGAGGTGAGCCCGTCGTGGCGTGGTGCTGCACCGATGTGGAGATCGCGAACGTGCTCGCGCAGGCGAAGGCCAGCAGGACGGCGACAATCATGGTCGCTGACTCCGCGGCGGCTGCACGCGGCAAGCCTAGGTGGTCACGGTGGCCACCCGCGGTAACACCGGCGTCCCGGAGAGGTCGGTGCTTCAGAAGGCGTTGGTCGAACGCGGTTCGCCGTAGGTGAGGATGTCGGCGAAGGCCTCGGTCCGTGGCAGCAGGGACAGCACCCGCTCGGCCCTCGTGACCGGGTCGAACCTGAGCAGCGCCGACCTGCTCGAGTCACCGTCGCAGCTCATCGACATCTGGAGCACCAGATCGGAGCCGGACCCACCGATCAGCCACACATTGCCGACCGCGTGCGGCACGCTCACCGGAACGGCCCTGCCGTCGGGCAGCTGGTGCGCGACGAAGAAGTACCCGCAGGGCCCCGCCGACTGCAGGTAGAGGCCGCTGTCGATCTGCCGGGCGTCGAAGTCGCCCAGGTCGCGGCTCTTCTTGCCGTGCGGCAGGCTGAGCGGCGTGGGTGCTCCGCCGCCGAGCGGGACCAGGTAGAGCACGTAGGCAAGGTGCTTGCCGTAGCACTGGGCGAGCAGGGTCGTGGCGTTCCACCACCGCTGGGGCACACACGGGAACGGGGTCGTGAGCGTCTGCTGGATCGCCCCATCGGAGGCGGAGACCACCTGCATGGTCCGGTCGGCGAAGTTGCCTGCGCCGACCACCAGTCGCGACCCGTCGGGCGAGGTGAGTACGCCGAGGCCGGCCCGACCGGCCAACCGCGTGTCGGTGCCGTCCCAGGCGATCCGGTCGAGGTGGCCGACGTCGGTGCCGTGGCCGCCCGCCGAGAGGGCGATCGCGACCACGCCGCTTCCGTCCGGGTCGAGCCGTACGTCGCTGAACCGCAACGGGACCGCGACCGACGTACGAGCGCCCGTGGTCAGGTCGACCTCGACAGCCTGCTGTCGGCTGGTCCGCTCATTCATCAGCAGCAGCGCGGTCCGGCTGTCGGGCGACCACTGCTCGAGGACGAAGCGACCTGCCTCGTCCTTCCCGACGGGCACCTTGAGGAGCTGGTAGCGACCACCGAGCGGGTCGACCAGATCGAGGAGCTCGGCGGTGTCGTTCATCGAGCCGTAATCGCCCTTGGTGCCCTGGTCGATCGAGGTGAGATACCACCCCTGGCCAACCTTCGCCCAGGGGACCCGGTCCGCGGTGGTCACCTGACCGGCGGGGAGCATCGGCCCGTCGTACGACGCCGGCGGCGATGACGCGCTGCTCGACGGCACCGAGGGGACGGACGCGGACGACCGCGCGCTGGAGACGACGGACGGCGAACCGCCGGTGGTCGACCCGGGGACGGTCGCCTGACCGCAGCCGGTCGCGGTGGCGGCGACCACGGCCACGCAGATGGCGATACGACGACCGGACATGGGACCCCTCGGCAGGAACGGGAAAGGCGCGCGCCTCTCAGGCTATAGACGCACCGGCGGTGTTCCGGGGTTGCACGCGGCTAACCCGCGACGTGTCGCCCGGTCAGCCACGAGACGGTCTGGAGGAGCTGGTCGACCGTCCACGACCCGGCCTGCGGGTGCTCCATGTTCTGGCGGCCCTCCGTGTTGAGGAAGCTCTGCAAGGCACTGGGGATGGTGCCCTTGCGGACCATCGCCATCCCGGAGATCAGGAAGCGCTCGTGCTGGTGCTCGTCGACGAAGAAGACGTCGTCGGAGTGGGTGACGTCGTAGGTCAGCGGTTTCCCCGTCATCCAGTCGGTGGCTCCCTTGTCCGGGCCGACCTTCTTCCAGAACACGCCGAAGTACTTCCACAACGCGTCGATGTCCGCGGCCCTGCCGGTCAGCAGCACCCAGTTCGGCAGCTGCCCGGGCGCGGCATAGAACTTCCGGTACGCCGCCAGCCGGGCCGTCGTGTCGCGACCAGGGTCGACCGAGATGGTCAGGAACACCACCTTGTCGGCCAGCCCGGCCCGGTTCACCGCACGAGCCGCCTCGACGATGTTGGTCGTGTCGAGCGGGCAGCTCTCCTGGCACAGCGTCATCGAGTCGGAGATGACGACCACCTTGCCGGCGTACGCGGCGAGCGTGGTGGTGGCTCCCGTCGAGGTCCGGAGGGGGAGCGCGGAGATCGCCGGCTTCAGGGGCCCGTCCAGCTTCGTGCCCACGGCCTGGCTCGGAGCCGCGGGCGCCGACGGGCCGGAGCCGCAGGCGGCGGCCAGTGCCAGCACCGGGCCGAGGGCGAGGAGCGCCCAGGGCCGGCGACCGGAGCGGGTGAGTCGCTTCACCACCCAATCATCCCCGAAGCCGGTGAC
>JBOHDW010000309.1:0-4761 GCA_050700795.1 Nocardioidaceae bacterium
GGGCAACCATGAGTGACTCCTCAGTGAAGGGAGCCGATCAGGGAGGGTTCGGCCCCGACCAGAGTCTTGTGGGCCACCTATTCTCTTGTCCAGCAGTTGTCCAGAAGGGAAGTCCGGGAAGGAAGTCCGGGAAGGGAAGTCGTTGTGAACCTGAAGGAACGCGAGGCGAGCCGTCACCTGGCCAAGACGTTGCTGCCGGACCTGGCCGACCAGGGCGTGGTGGCGGTGGCGACCACCTTCGTCGACAACTCCGGCATCGCGCGGGTCAAATCCGTCCCGCTCGCGCGGCTGCCGCACCTCGCCGCGTGGGGGGCCGGGTTCTCCACCGTCTTCGACTACTTCCGCTTCGACGACTGGGTGGCCGCGCCCGCCACCGGCGAGGGGCCGATCGGCGACCTGCGGATCATCCCCGACCTGAACCGGGTGGTCGTCCTCGCCGGGCAGCCGGGCTGGGCCTGGGCGCCGGGGAACCGCTACCGCCAGGACGGGGAACCGCACGACCAGTGCAACCGGCTCCTCCTGCGTGGCCTCGAGGATGAGCTGGCCGAGGACGGGATCGAGTTCCGGGCCGCCTTCGAGATCGAGTGGGTCGTCTCCCAAGGTCCCGGCGACGAGTTCACGCCCGGGGTCGGCGGCGCGGCGTACGGCATGTCCCGGCTGATCGAGGCTTCCGAGTACTCCCGGGATGTGATCGCCGCGCTGTCCGACGAGGGGGTGCTGGTCGAGCAGTTCCACCCGGAGTACGCCGCCGGCCAGTTCGAGCTCTCGGTGTCCCCCGAGACGCCGACCGATGCGGCGGACACCTCGGTGCTCGTGCGGGCGACGATCCGGTCGGTGGGGGAGAGCTACGGGTTCCGCACCTCCTTCTCTCCCAAGGTCGACGTGGCCGGGGTCGGCAACGGCGGACATGTGCACCTGAGCCTGTGGAACGGGCAGACGAACCTGATGGCCGGGGGCGAGGGCCCGTTCGGGCTGACCGAGACCGCGGCCGCCTTCGGCGCTGGGGTCCTCGAGCGGTTGCCCGCGTTGCTCGCGATCGGTGCCCCGGGGGTCGCGTCGTACCTTCGGCTGGTGCCGCAGCACTGGGCCGGCGCCTACGCGTGCTGGGGACTGGAGAACCGCGAGGCGGCCATCCGGATGGTGACCGGCTCCGCCGGGAGCTCGCACCTGGCGGCGAACCTCGAGATCAAATGCTTCGACCTGCAGGCCAACCCCTACCTCGCCCTGTCGGCGTTGATCATCGCCGGGCAGGCCGGAATCGCCGACGGGTCGCGGCTGCCCGACCCGGTCGACGTCGACCCGGCCGCCCTGACCGACAAGGAGCTGAAGCGGCGCGGGATCGCCCGGCTGCCGACCACGCTGCGCGCCGCGGTCGACGCGTTCGTCGCCGACGACGCGCTGGTGGCCGGCCTCGGCCAGCCGCTTGTCGACTCGATCGTGGCGGTTCGCGAGTCCGAGATGGAGCTCTTCTCGAGCGCGACGCCCGAACAGGTGGCGGCGGCCACCCGGTGGACGCACTGATGGCCCGCTACGGCGCCCAGTACGGCCCGGACATCACCTTCCTCGGAGTCGACGCATGCGACCTGGCCGACCCCGCGTCGTACGCCGGCGCCGACGTGGTGGTGGTCGGGGCCCCGTTCGACGGGGGTACGTCGCATCGCCCCGGCGCGCGGTTCGGGCCCCAGGCGATCCGGCAGACCGACTACCTGCCGCATGACGGCTCGCGTCCCCACCTGGCCCTGCGGGTGGATGCCCTGCGGGACGTGCGGGTGGTCGACGCCGGGGATGTGGAGATGTACTCGGGTGATGTGGAGACCTCGATCGCGGCGCTTGAGGAGGCGGTCCACACCGTGACCGCGTCGGGCGCCATTCCCCTGGTGCTCGGTGGCGACCACACGATCGCGCTCCCCGATGCGCGCGGGGTGGCGCGCCACCTCGGTTTCGGGCGGGTGTCGATGCTGCACTTCGACGCGCACGCCGACACCGGCGACATCGAGTTCGGCTCGCTGTACGGCCACGGCCAGCCGATGCGCCGACTGATCGAGTCCGGCGCGCTCCGTGGCGACCGGTTCCTGCAGATCGGGCTGCGCGGATACTGGCCGGGTCCCGAGACGATGACCTGGATGGCACGACAGAACATGCGGTCCTACGAGATGACCGAGATCGGGAAGCGCGGCCTCGATCCCTGCCTCGACGAGGCGTTCGGGATCGCGGTGGACGACTGCGATGGCGTCTTCCTCTCCGTCGACGTCGATGTGTGCGACCCGGGACATGCCCCCGGGACGGGTACGCCGGAGCCGGGGGGCCTGTCCGCGCGGCAGCTGCTCGACGCCGTACGCCGGATCTGCCTGGAGCTGCCGGTGGTCGGGATCGACATCGTCGAGGTGTCCCCGCCGTACGACCACGCCGAGATCACCGCGGCCCTGGCCAACCGGGTCGCCCTCGAGGCGTTGTCGGGGATCGCGGTCCGCAAACACGGCATCACGCACGACCCCGCGGGGCCGTTGCTCGAGGGGCGCTGATTCGGCGCAAGGCCGAGCCGTCCGTTATCCTCGACCGGCGTGCGCGGGCCACCCCGGGCACTCGCCGCCTTAGCTCAGTCGGTAGAGCGATTCACTCGTAATGAATAGGTCGTCGGTTCGACTCCGACAGGCGGCTCCCCCCTTGATTTCCGCGCTGACCTGGGCAGACGTCGCAGTCAGCCGAGGGCAGTCATGGCTGTAATCCGTCCACCGGATGCTGAGATGGCCCCCCTGGCGGCCCTGTGGCAGATTCAGCCTCTCTAGACCCGCTCGATGGGCACCTGTCCCGAGGACGTGCAGGCACGGTTCGTGTCGCGATCGACTCGTGACCCATCCACGCCTGCACGGTCCCCGGGTCCACACCACGCGCCAGCCACATGTAGGCCGCCGTGGCTCCGATGAAGGATCGGAGCGCCTTGCGCCCTCGACCCATTGACGCATATCCGGCTGCGTCAATGCCGCCGCTCTGCCTACGTTCCAGTACTTGTGGCGGGGAAGATCTCCCCATGTGGGGAGTCGGGTCGGCAAAGGCTAGATGCGGGATGTCCCTTCGGGGACTGCGTCCAGCGACCTCAGCGGCGCCGGGACATGCATGATGACGGCAGCCAGGTCCGCAATCCGAATGTGGGTAACGAGAGTGAGTTCTCCGAGCCGCGAGAACTCGTCGACCCGATCGCTCGGAACGATGCCGTCCTCGACCTCGCCGGATACCGGGTCGAGAGCGAGCGGGACGGCCGTGGAGCGAGCGTTGGGTCCTGGCAACCCGCTCTGGCTCGGCGCCACCGGGATCAGTCCGAGTGACATGGTCGCGCCACTGACGTCTTTAGTACGATGTTGCGCGGGTGCACTCGAGGCGCCACATGGAGGCACAATCTCGGGCCGCCGGTCGACTTTCGCGCGAGAAAGTCTGCGCCGGCATCAGCAAGATTCTCCTCGCTGCGCTGGCCGGGTCGCAGCTTGATCCTGACGACACTCGGCAACTTCGTGCACGCTGTATCGCCGCAGGCTGTATAGGTAATCGTCACTGGCAGGTCGTTCACGATCGTGATTGTTGCGGTGGGCGTGGGCGCGCAGGCAGCAACGCTGAAGCCCAAGAATAGAGTTATGAGCCCTCGAATACCCTGACCGAACGGAAACCGTCTCACTCGAGCGCCAAAGAAGTACCCGGGGGCGTTCTAGTAGGCATTAAACGAGTCTAGTAGGCATTGAATAGGTCGTCGGTTCGACTCCGACAGGCGGCTCCCCCTTTGAATGCAAAGTCCGGCTCCTCCGGCGCCGGCCCAATCGACGCGCACCCTCAGGTTCGTCGATGGAACGTGATGCCATCGGCTCGCTCGTGGTGGGTGTAGGTGGGGTCGTGGATGCGCATGTGGTGGAAGTTGCAGAGCGGGATCGCATTGGCGAGGTCGGTCTTCCCGCCGCTCTGCCAGGGGATCCGGTGGTGGAGCTCGCACCAGGAGTACGGGCGTTGGCAGCCGTGGGCGGCACAGGTGTGGTGTCGTTGGGCCAGGGCGAGCCGGATCGCCGGGCTGAACAGGCGCCGTTCGCGGCCGAGGTCGAGGGGCTGGGAGGCGCCGTCGAGAACGGCGGGCACGATCCCGGCGGTGCAGGCCAGCCGGCGGGCCTGGCCGGCCGACAGGTCGGCGCCGGTGTCGGTGAGCGCGGCACGGAGCCGTCCGCGCAGGGTGTCCTCGTCGAGCGTGACCACGATCGTGGCGGCGGTCTTGGGGTGTAGGTGGTCGGTGGGCAGATGCTCGATCAGCTCGCAGAACCCCTGGCCGAGCCGGGTCGGGTAGTCCGACCGTCCCCCTGACTGGGCCGGCTCAGCCCCGAGCCGGGCCCGGCGAGGTGCGGCGATCGTGGCCAGGATCTTGGCCAGCATGTCGCCGTGGAGCTGGGGGATGGTGAAGCTGCCCGTCACCGTGCCGTCGCCGTTGTCATGCAGTCCGAGACGGGTCTTGGCGTGGGCGGCGTGTTCGGCCTGGACGAGCTCGGTGTTCTCGTGGGCGTCGACGACCGCTGGGTCGTCTTCGACCTCCGCCAGACTCCGGCGAGCCTCCCGCCGCAACGTGACCGGGTCGGTGAGCTGAGCGCGGGCCACCAGTGACTGCTCGACTCGGCGTCGCTGGTGGTCGGTCAACGTGTCGGGCAGCCTGTCGGTGGCCGCGGTGATCACCTGCGCATGTGCGGGCGAGATCCGGCCGTCGGAGAGCGCTTCTTGGGTGGCCTGGCACCGATC
>JBOHDW010000310.1:0-3682 GCA_050700795.1 Nocardioidaceae bacterium
GCCTGCTCATCAAGGACGCGGCGGTTGAACAGCCCGGTCAGCGGGTCCTTGAACGCCAGCTGCTCGAGCGACGCCTCCTTGAGGGCCCGGGAGATCGCACCGGCCATCACCGCCACCAGCACCTCCAGACAGGCCACGTCGCTGTCGTCGAAGGTGGGCTCGTCGCGGTGGCGGGTTGCGTAGAACTCGCCCCAGAGCCTCCCGTCCACCACGATCGGAGACGCGAGCGAGCAACCCTTGTCGAGCAGGCGGAGGAGGTCCCTGTCCCCGGGAGGGCAGTCCGCCGAGTCCACGTCGAACCGCCACGTCTCCAGCGCATCGACGTCGATCGCCAGGTTCTCGAACTCGTCGAGCGCGTAGAACTCGTACTCCGGCCACCGGACCTCGTGGGGGCCGAGATCGCCCACGTTGACGATCGTGCGCACGTTGAGGGTGCCGATCTCGAGACGGCTCACCGAGACGCTCGCAGCGTCGATCGCGAGCCGGGCCTCCTCGGCGGCCAGCTCCAGGATCCGGAACAACGTGTCGGACCTGCTCAGGGCGCGCGCCATCGCCGCAAGGCTGCGGATGCGCGTGGCTTCACCTGCCTGGAACATGGTCCCTCCCGCGGAGAGCATCGGCCGGCCCCGCTCCCCGGTTGAGGCAACCGCGCCGGAATTGGCCGAACGGCCGATGCGGCTCGGACCGAGTGGCCGTTCTGCCAAGGTGTACCCATGCCGCTGCCCGACCCACCCGAGCTACCCGCCGGCTTCAGGTTCGGGGCCAGCACCGCGTCGTACCAGATCGAGGGTGCGGTCACCGAGGAGGGGCGGGGCCCCTCGATCTGGGACACGTTCTGCGCCGAGCCGGGGCGGATCGCGGACGGTAGCAGCGGCGCCGTGGCGTGCGACCACTTCCACCGCTATGGCGAGGACGTGGCCCTGATGGGCGAGCTCGGGCTCGACGGCTACCGCTTCTCGGTCGCCTGGCCGCGGATCCAGCCGACCGGAGCCGGGCGCGCGAACCCGGCCGGGCTGGCGTTCTACGACCGCCTGGTCGATGCCCTCCTCGGGGTGGGGGTGGCCCCGATGGCGACGCTGTACCACTGGGACCTCCCGCAGGCGCTGGAGGACTCCGGCGGTTGGCTGAACCGCGAGACCGCCGAGCGGTTCGCCGAGTACGCCGCCCTGGTGGGCACCAAGCTGGGCGACCGGGTCGCCCACTGGTGTCCGGTGAACGAGCCGAGCGTGGTCACCTTGGCGGGTTACGGGATCGGTCGTCACGCACCCGGACGGGCGCTGCTCTTCGACGCGCTCCCGGTGGCCCACCACCTGCTGCTGGGACACGGGCTCGCGGTGGCGGCCCTGCGGGCGGCGGGCGCGACGAGCGTCGGCTCGGCGAACAACCACACTCCCGTCCACCCGGCTTCCGACGAGGCCGCGGACCGGGCCGCGGCCGACGTCTTCGACACGCTCTCGAACCGCCTGTACGCCGATCCGATGCTGCTCGGGCATTACCCCGACGGCTTCGCGGAGCTGATGCCGGGTCCGGTCGACGACGACCTGGCCGCGATCTCGGCGCCGCTCGACTTCTACGGGATGAACTACTACTACCCGAGCCGGGTCGCCGACCCCTCCTCGCCCGAGGCGGCCGGTGCCGGTCCCGAGGCGGACGGTGTCCCGTTCGTGCTGCTCCCGACCTCCGGGTATCCGACGACCGACTTCGGCTGGCCCGTCGTACCCGAGGGGCTGCGGGAGACCCTGGGACAGCTGCGGGACCGCTACCCGGCCCTGCCCCCGGTGATCGTCACCGAGAGCGGCTGCGCCTACGACGACTCGGTGCACGACGTACGGCGGATCGACTACCTCGACGGGCACCTTCGTGCCGTGGCCGACGCCATCTCCGACGGGGTCGACGTCCGGGGCTACTACACCTGGTCGCTGCTCGACAACTTCGAATGGGCGGAGGGGTACACCAAGCGCTTCGGCCTGGTGCACGTCGACTACGAGACGCAACGGCGTACGCCGCGTGACTCGTTCACCTGGTACGCGGGGTTGATCGCCGCCCACAAGGCGTCGCGGTGACGGCGTTTCCGACGACGCGGTCTCCCTTTGCCGAACCGGTCGAGCGGGTCCCGCGGAGCTGGGTCGTCTGGATCACCCTGGCCGGCCTGGGACTCTGGGCGGCCTGGTTCGGCCCCATCCAGGTGCTGCTGGCCCAACAGGCGGAGGCGATCGCACCGCATCACAAGGAGTACGTCTTCGGTCTGGTCAACGGGCTCGGGGCGGCCGTGTCCGTGGTCGCGACGCCACTGACCGGAGCCTGGTCGGACCGCACCACCTCGCGCTTCGGGCGCCGGTTGCCCTGGGTCCTCGGTGGTGCGGTGGGCGGGGCGCTGTCCCTGGTGCTGCTCGCCTACGCCCACACCGTCCTGGTCATGGCGGTCGCCTGGTGCCTGGCGCAGTTCGCGTTGAACGCGATGTTCGCCGCGCTCACCGCGACGGTTCCCGATCAGGTCCCGGTCGGGCAGCGGGGCGTCGTCGGGGGATGGGTGTCGGTGTCGCAGACCCTCGGCATCGTCGGCGGTGTGGGCATCGCGACCGCAGCGGGCGGGATCCGGGCCGGCTACCTTGCCACGGCGGTCGTGGTGGTCGCACTGGCGATTCCCTATCTGTTCGCGAGCCGCGACCTGCCCCTGCCCCGCTTGTTGCGGTCGCCGTTCGTGCTGCGCGAGTTCCTCAGTGGTTTCTGGCTGAGCCCGCGGCGCTATCCGGACTTCGCCTGGGCCTGGCTCACTCGGTTCCTGGTCAACCTCGGGAACTCGATGGGCACCTTGTTGCTCTACTTCTTCCTGCAGGACGCGGTCCACTACCGGCACCCCGCGACGGGCGTGTTGGTTCTCACCGTGATCTACGCGATCTTCATCGTCGCCTTCACGGTGGCCTTCGGTCGGTGGTCGGACCGGATCGGGCGGCGCAAGGTGTTCGTGGTCTGGTCGGGGGTGGTCACCGGGCTCGCCGCCCTGACGTTGGCGGTGATCCCGACCTGGCCCGGCGCGATCGCGGGCGCCGTACTCCTTGGGGCTGGGTACGGTGTGTACCTCTCGGTCGACTTCGCCCTCTGCACCGAGGTGCTGCCCACGGCCGGGGCCCGGGCCAAGGACCTCGGGGTGATCAACGTCGCCAACGCCCTGCCCCAGGTGTTCGCGCCGGTGCTCGGGTCGTTCATCGTGGCCGCCCTCGGCGGCTACAAGGTGATGTTCTCCGTGGCGGCCGCGGTCTGCATCCTCGGGTCGGTGTTCGTGCGCAACATCCGCTCGGTCCCCTGACCCCCCCACCAACCGATTCGTCTGCGATCCCTTGGCGTAAAACAGACGAAACTACGCAGACGAATCGGTTGTTGGGGGGTGGGGTCGTAGTCTCGAGAGGTGCGACGCGTGCTGCCCTTCCTGCTCGGCGCCCTGCTCATCGTGGTCGGCGTGGTGTGGACCCTGCAGGGACTCGACGTCGTCAAGGGCAGCGGGATGAGCGGGGTCTCCACCTGGGCGGTCGTCGGCCCCATCGTGGCCGGGCTCGGAGTCGCCCTCATCATCGTCCGGATCGGCGCCGCACGCCGATCCTGACCGCCCTAGGCTGGCGCCATGGGAGCCGGGCAGGTACTCGGGGGTCACGACCACCGGGCCGGTCGCGCCCTGGACCGCTCC
>JBOHDW010000311.1:0-4498 GCA_050700795.1 Nocardioidaceae bacterium
CGGTGTCGGTGTCTCACGGGCCGTCGCCGCGATCGTCGAGGCCTCGCACGACGAGGCGGGTATCTGCTGGCCGCGCGAGGTGTCGCCTGCCGACGTGCACATCCTGGCCACCGGCAAGGAGTCGGCCGTGTTCGACGTCGCCGACCAGCTCGTGCTCGAGCTCGAGGCCGGTGGGCTGACCGTGCTGTACGACGACCGGCGAAAGGTCTCGCCAGGAGTCAAGTTCAAGGACGCCGAGCTGATCGGCGTACCCACGATCGCCGTGGTGGGCAAGGGGCTGGCCTCGGGGACGGTCGAGGTGAAGGACCGGGCGACCGGGACGCGGGAGGACGTGGCGGTCGACGGAGCCGTCGATCACCTCGTCGGCGTGGTCCGCGGCCGATGAGCCGGACGGCCACCCCGATCCGAGCGGTGATCTTCGACTGGGGCGGCACCCTGACCCCCTGGCACCCGATCGACTTCCCGGCGGAGGCGGCCGCCCTCGCCCTGGCCGCCACCGGCGACCACCCCGATCCCGCGAGCGCCCTGCTCGACGCCGGCGGCGTCGTCTGGGGTCGCTCCCGCGACCAGCAGGTCAGCGCGACCGTCGCCGACCTATTCGCCGAGGCCGGTCTCGGCCACGATGCGGACCTGCTGACCGCCTACCGCGAGTTCTGGGAGCCGCACACGATCACCGACCCCGACGTCGGCCCGCTGCTGCGGGCGTTGCACGACGACGGGTTGCGGGTCGGAGTCCTCTCGAACACCGTCTGGCCGCGCGCGTGGCACGACGCGTTCCTCGCCCGCGACGGGGTCCTCGACCTGATCGACGGCGCCGTCTACACCAGCGAGATCCCGTGGACCAAACCGGCGCCCGAGGCGTTCCGGGCCGCGATGGCCGCGGTCGGCGTCGATCAGCCGGGTGCCTGCGTCTTCGTCGGCGATCGGCTCTTCGACGACATATGGGGCGCGGCGACCGTCGGGATGAGGACCATCCACATCCCGAACAGCACCATCCCTCCGGAGCAGCTGGGCCACTCCCAGGGTGAGCCCGACGCCGTCGTACGCCGGATCGGCGACGTCTACGACGTGGTCAGCCGATGGCGGGCGGTCGGTTAGTCCTCAGGTCCGGTGCGCCGGGGTACGCCGTCGGCGTCCCCCCGACACCGAGCTCCCGGACGGCCGCGTCGGTGAGAGCGCCGACCGCCCAGGCGCGCTGCCCGCCCGTGGTCGCGGCCACCAGATCGGCGTACCCCGCCGCGCACCGGTCCTCCACCACCCGGGCGGCGGCGGTGAGCTGCGCCGTCGTGCGGCAGGGGTTGGGCAGTTGGTAGCTGACCTCGGCCGCGACCGGGGTGCGCCCGGCGGCCCGGATCATCGCCTCGAGCCGGTCGCGCCGCGCCCGGTGAGTGGTGTACGCCGCCGAGACCCGGTTCGCCAAGGCGGCGTGGGAGGCGAACGAGAGCCGTCCGCCGATGACGCCGTACACGTAGATCGCGGCGTGCTCCCCGGCCAGGACCCGTTGCAGCGCGGGCCCTGCCGTCACGCCGGCCCCAGGAGGGCTGCCTGCTGCGCGGCCGCGGCGCCCATGCTTGCGATCACCCGGGCCAGGCTCCCGGCCCGGGCCGCGAGTGCCGCCTCACGGTGCGCGGGCACCAGGCGGCCCTCCTGTCGGGCAACGGCCAGCTTCGCCACGCTCCTCGTCGCCGGTACGGCGGTCCCGGAGGTCGGCGAGGCCGACGCAGTGGGGCGCGCGGACGGGGATGCGGGCAGGACCGAGGTCAGCAGCCGAACGTGGCTGCGATGACCGGTGGCCGCCGAGTCGAGCCGCTTTCCGAGGCCTGGGAATCGGGCGATGATCGCCTCGACCAGGTCGAGCGCCGCCCGTTCCCGTGCGAGCACCGCCCGCGTGAGAGCAACGTCCGGATCGGCTTTCGCCGGGGTGGGGGAATGGGTCGCGGTGTCCGGTCGGCACCCGGCGAGGACAGCCGCCATCGTCAGCCCGGCACCGCCGAGCAGCACCCGTCGGGTGACGTCGTTCGCGGCGGAACCGGCGGAGTCGGACACCCGCTCAGCCTAGCCAGCCGACACGGTGAGAACGCCTGCGCGGTCGGCTAGGGTTGCCCCAACACAACAGCAGAGCAGGAGGCTGGCCCAATGAGCATCGAGTCGATGCGGGAGAGCCTCACGGCGACGCTCGTCCCGCCGCTCGCTGCTGTGGGTCTCGACGTCGAGGCCGTCGAGCTGACCGCGGCGGGTCGTCGCCGTCTCCTGCGGGTCGCTGTCGACAAGGACGGCGGACTGACCCTCGACGACGTCGCCGACGCGACCCGCGAGGTGTCCCGGCTCCTCGACGAGTCGGAGCTCATGGGCGACCATTCCTACACCCTCGAAGTCACCTCGCCGGGGGTCGACCGGCCCCTGACCCTGGCTCGGCACTGGCGACGCAACGTCGACCGCCTGGTGAAGGTGAGGCAGTCCGACGGGACGTCGTACGCCGGACGGATCCTGGCCGCCGACGACGAGGGCGCCACCGTCGAGGTGGACGGCACCAAGCACCGTATCCCGTACGCCGACGTCGCGAAGGCCCACATCGAGATCGAGTTCAACCGGAAGGAGAGCTGACCGATGGACATCGACCTGCGCCTGCTCCGGCAGCTCGAGAGCGAGAAGGAGATCTCCTTCGAGATCCTGGTCGAGGCCATCGAGCAGGCGCTGCTGACGGCGTACCACAAGACCCCGGGGGCGCAGCTGGACGCGCGCGTCCAGCTGGATCGGAAGAGCGGCCACGTCACGGTGCTGGTCCGCGAGACCGACGACGAGGGCAACGCCTCGGGGGAGTACGACGACACACCCGAAGGGTTCGGCCGGATCGCCGCGACCACAGCGAAGCAGATCATGATGCAACGGCTGCGCGACGCGGAGGACGACATCAAGTTCGGGGAGTTCTCGGGCAAGGAGGGCGACATCGTCTCGGGGGTGGTCCAGCAGGGTCGGGATCCGCACGACGTGATGGTCGACCTCGGCAAGCTCGAGGCGCTGCTGCCGGCCGCGGAGCGCGTTCCCGGTGAGCGCTACGAGCACGGCACCCGGATCAAGTGCCTGGTCATCAGCGTCCGCAAGGGGCTCAGAGGTCCCCAGGTGATGCTCTCGCGGTCGCACCCCAACCTGGTCAAGAAGCTGTTCGCCCTGGAGGTCCCCGAGATCGCCGATGGGACCGTGGAGATCTGCGCGATCGCCCGTGAGGCCGGGCATCGCACCAAGATCGCCGTCCGCTCCACGGTCACCGGGGTCAACGCGAAGGGTTCCTGCATCGGTCCGATGGGCCACCGGGTGCGCAACGTGATGAACGAGCTGCACGGGGAGAAGATCGACATCGTCGACTTCGCCGACGACCCGGGCGAGATGGTCGCGCACGCCCTGTCGCCGGCCCGGGTCTCGAGCGTGCAGATCGTCGACGCGGCCGCCCGGTCGGCGCGTGTCGTCGTCCCCGACTACCAGCTGTCGCTCGCGATCGGCAAGGAGGGGCAGAACGCCCGCCTCGCCGCCAGGCTGACCGGTTGGCGCATCGACATCCGCTCCGACGAGCCCCCGGTGGCCCCGCCGCTGCCGTGACCGGTTTAGAGATGACGCCGGCGAGAGGCTAGACTGGCTGAGGTGGTTCAACGAGCCGAGGTTGACGTGCGTCTGGGCCAAGGCCCGCACAGGATGTGCATCGGTTGTCGGCAGCGAACCGCCAAGTTTGAGTTGTTGCGCGTCGTCGTCGGTGTCGACGGGACCCTGGTCCCCGACCCGGCGGGACGAGCACCCGGTCGTGGGGCTCATCTGCACCCCACGCTCGGATGTCTGGAACTCGCGCGTCGACGTCGAGCCTTTCCCCGGGCCCTCCGGGTCGAGGGTGGGCTGGACAGCGGCGCGGTGGAGGATCACATCCGGGGACTCCGGCAGCAGTGAACACCAAACAGACCGACAGAAGATGGAGCAGCGGCTCATGAGCACTCGATGAGTACTTCCCGATGAGCATGCACACCAGCTAACGGTCCACCACCTCCACCGACGGGGGCTCGGACCAGGAGGAGAAGCGTGGCTAAGGTCCGAGTCCACGAGCTCGCGAAAGAGCTCGGAATCGAGAGCAAGGTCGTTTTGGCCAAGCTCAAGGAGATGGGCGAGTTCGTCAAGTCGGCGTCGTCGACGGTCGAGCCCCCCGTCGTCAAGCGGTTCACCGACCAGTACGGCGCAGAGATGATGGCGTCGGCGGCGAAGACCGCGAAGAAGGCGCCCGCCAAGAAGACGGTCGCGGCCCCCGACCCGGAGCCGGTCACCCCGGCCGCCGCGGCGGACATTCCGGCCAGCCCCAACGGACAACCGGCCGCCACGGTGCCGTCGGAGGCCCCCTCTGAGGTCCGGTCGGAGGTCCCCTCGGAGGCACCGGCACCGGCACCGGCACCCGTTGACGAGCCGGACGGTGGTCCCGCACGTCCCTCGCCACGTCCGACGGCGCGCCCGGGAGCGCCGCGCC
>JBOHDW010000312.1:0-4186 GCA_050700795.1 Nocardioidaceae bacterium
CGACTGGAAGGTGAACGGGCTGTTCAAGAGGTAGGTGCCGTTCATCAGCGCGGCCTTCTTCAACCACTCGCGGGGGTGGTAGTACCAGTAGGCGAGCCGGTCGATCACCAGCCCGGGCCGCACCGGGTCGGTCAGGTTGAACGGCTCGATGGTCAGCCGTTCGGTGCCGATCTCGTGGCGCTCACCGTCGGCGGTGGTGATCGGGCCAAGGAGCCTGAGCAGCGCCTCGAACGCGCGTGGCCAGTCCTCCTCCGCTCCGAGCAGGAGTCCCACCAGGTGCTCGGTCATGTGTCCTCCTCAGCAGAACCTCGGTAGGTGATGGGCGATCTGCCTGCGCCACCAGGGCCAGTCGTGAGCCACGTCGTACCCCCAGAGGTCCAGCTCGTGCGGGATCTGCTTGGCCGAGAGCAGCCCGTCGATGCTCCTCGCCGAGGGCAGCGATCCGGTCGGGTCGGTCTCCCAGTCACCCTGCCCGACCGTGAGCACGATGAAGAGACGCGAGCGCAGCCAGTCCAGGTGGTCACCCTCGGCGTGCCGAAGGTAGTCTGTCGGGTTGTTGAAGTACGTCGCGTCGCCGCGTTCGCCCCAGGCGTACCACGTCGACGGGTCGTAGTTGCCGGACTGGCAGATCGCGACGGGGAACAGGTCGGCGCGTTTGAGGGCGAAGTTCATGGCGTGGAAGGCGCCGAGACTGCACCCGGTGACCAGGATGTCGCTCACGCCTGGAGAGTCGTGCGCGATCGCGGGCACGACGTTGTCGGTGATCCAGGCCTCGTAGCCGGCGTGCCGCCGGGCGCGCTCCTCGATCGGGACGTTCCGGTCCGACCAGGTGAGGTGGTCGAAGGAGTCGACGCAGTAGAGCTTGACCCGACCCGCCTCGATCAGGTCGGAGACGGCCCCGACCATGCCGTTGCTCTCGTAGTCCCACGCGCGCCCCTGCTCGCTGGGGAACACCAGCACCGGCCGGCCGTAGTGCCCGTAGCGGATCACCGTCCCGGGCCGGTCGAGCCCGGCCCCGGCGATCTCGGTCTTCTCTCGCTCCATCTCACCTCCAGACGTGGGCCAGCAGCTCGGTCAGGTGCGGGTGCAGCATGTCCCGCCAGGCCGTGAAGTTGTGCGCGTCTCGGGACTCGGCGTAGGCCGTCGGCCAGCCGAGGTCCCGCAGCCGGTCGGCCATCAACCGGTTGTTCTGCACGTTCTCCTCCGCGGAGCCGCACGTCAAGGAGGCGGGCACCCCGTCCTGCTTCGTGGTTGCCACCCTCCGGACGAAACGGGTCACCGGCCGGAAGAAGGCGAAGTCGCGCTCCATCGCGTCGGTCCGCGGCGTGAAGAACGACCCGGACTGGAGGAAGAGGCCGCCGAAGGCGCCCGGATGGCGCCAGTGCGCGTGCAGGGCGGCCAGGGCGCCGAGGCTGGCCCCCATCAGCACCGGTGCCCCCTCCGTCCCGGCGATCGCCGGCAGCACCTCATCGACCAGGGCGTCGGCGTAGTCAGGGTTCGCCGCGTAGCGTGCGTTGCGGTCGCCCGGGTCGAGCAGCGCCACCCGGAACCTCGGGAGCGTGCCCTCGGCGATCACCGCACCGGCGTACGTCGTCAGGGCGGCGAGCTCGTCGAACTCCGGGCCGTCGTGCACGACGAGCAGCGGCAGCCGCTCACCGGGCTTCGTCTCGTAGGGCGACCAGAGCCGGCCGGCGATCTCGCCCACGCCGGTGTCCGGGACGAGCAGCGGCACCTCGGCGGCGAGCGCGGGTCTCGCCTCGAGCCAGGCCGGTGGCTGGTAGTCGCCGAACGGGAGCCAGGAGTGGTCGCCGAACGCGCCGGCCACGACGAGGGGGTTGGTCGGGTCGGTGATCGACTCCCTGCCCGCCGCGGTCGACACCTCGTAGAGGTACTCCAGCCGGTCCACCGGCGGGATCGGTAGTCGCAGCTCCCACCCCGTCTCGACCCGGTTGAGCTCCAGCGGCTCGGGCAGCTCCACGTCCTGCCAGAGCCGGACCCCGGTCGCGTCGGCGTACCCGGGGAGCCGGAAGGCGATCCGGTCCCCTTCGACGGCGGTGGCGTTCATGACCGGCCCAACCTAGGTGGCCGCCTCGACGAGGCCGCGGAAGAGCCCGGCGTCCTCGCGGTTCTCGGGGTGCCACTGCACAGCGAGGCAGAACCGGTCGCCGGGTCGCTCCATCGCCTCGAGAGTCCCATCATCGGCGTACGCCGAGGGGGCGAAGCCGGGATGGGACCGCACCGACTGGTGGTGGTGGCAGCTGACGATCTGGGTGGCCCCGACCAGCGCGGCCAAGCGTGAGCCCGGTTCGGTGGCGACCTCGACCGCGCCGAACTCGGGGCCGCCCGGCGAGTGCCGCTCGTGGCCGACGAGGTCCGGGGTGTGCTGGTCGAGCTCGCCGCCGGCCTGCACGGCCATCACCTGCATCCCCCGGCAGATTCCGAGTACCGGCAGCCCCCGTCTGTCGGCGGCCGCGAGGAGGGCCAGCTCCCACGCGTCCCGGTCGGGTCGCCAGCTCGCCGTGCGGGGGTGCGGCTCGGCGCCGTACCGCTCGGGGTCGACGTCGGCCCCCCCGGAGACCACGAGCGCGTCCACCCGGGCCAGCACGTCATCGGCGTACTCCGTGGCCTGCGGCGGCAGCAGCACCGGTACGCCGCCCGCGGCCGCCACCGCCTCTGCGTAGTCGCTCGGGAGCAGGTCGGCCCGTACGTCCCACACGCCCCATCGCGCCTGCTCTCGGTACGTCGAGAGCCCGATCACCGGTCGCATGTCAGAGCGGTGTCACGTAGGCACCGGAGATGCCCCCGTCGACGAGGAACGTGTTGGCGGTGATGAACGACGACTCGTCGCAGGCGAGGAAGAGCACCGCGTTGGCGATCTCCTCCGGCTCGCCGAACCGTCCCATCGGCACGTGCACGAGGCGACGCTGTGCGCGTTCGGGGTCCTTGGCGAACAGCTCCTGGAGAAGGGGGGTGTTCACCGGCCCGGGGCAGAGGGCGTTGACCCGCACGCCGTCGCGCGCGAACTGGACACCCAGCTCGCGCGACATGGACAACACGCCACCCTTCGAGGCGGAGTAGCTGATCTGTGAGGTAGCCGCACCCATCACCGCGACGAACGAGGCCGTGTTGATGATCGACCCGCGCTTCTGCTCGAGCATGTAGGGCAGCACCGCCTTGCAGCACAGGTAGACGCTGGTCAGGTTGACCTCCTGCACCTTGCGCCAGGCGTCGAGGTCGGTGTCGAGGATCGAGTCGTCCTCGGGTGGTGAGATGCCCGCGTTGTTGAAGGCGATGTCGACCGAGCCGTAGGCGTCGTTCGCGCTCTTGAACAGCGCGTCGACCTGCTCCTTGGACGTGACATCCGCGTGCACGTACCGGCCGCCGAGCTGTTCGGCAACCTCCGGCCCACGGGTGTCGTCGACGTCCCCGATCACCACCTTGGCGCCTTCTCCGGCGAAGCGCTTCACGGTCGCCAGCCCGATGCCCGAGCAGCCACCGGTGACGACGGCGACCCTCCCGTCCAGACGTCCTGCCATCTGCTTCCTCTCTTCAAACGATTCGTCTGCTATCCCGCCGCTCAAATCAGACGAAACAACGCAGACGAATCGTTTCTAGTGGGCGATGAAAACGTTCTTCTCGTCGGTGAAGGCGTGGGGGGCGTCGGGGCCGAGCTCGCGACCGAGCCCCGACTGCTTGAACCCCCCGAACGGCGTCCAGTACCTGACCGACGAGTGGGAGTTCACGCTGAGGTTGCCCGAGTCGATGGCCCGCGCGACCCGCAGTGCCTTCCCGACGTCGTTGGTGAAGATCGAGCCGGACAGACCGTACTCCGTGTCGTTGGCCTTGGCGACGGCGTCCCCCTCGTCGTCGAACGGCATCACCGCCACCACGGGGCCGAAGACCTCCTCGCGCCAGATCCGCTCGTCGGGTGAGCTCGACAAGACGACCGACGGCGGGACCCAGAAGCCGTCGCCGCTTGGTGCCGAGCCGGTGAACGCGACGTCGACGTCGTCGAGGTACCCCTGCACGGTCCGCTGCTGGTTCGCCGAGATCAGCGGGCCCATCTCGCTGGTCCTGTCGGCCGGGTCGCGCACCGCCATCGCCTTCACGGCGGGTTCGAGCAGGCCGAGGAACTCGTCGTACGCCGACCGCTCCACGAGGATCCGCGACCGCGCGCAGCAGTCCT
>JBOHDW010000313.1:0-2892 GCA_050700795.1 Nocardioidaceae bacterium
ACTACTACTCGGCGTACCTGCCGTTGGTGGCGATCATCGCGATCGGCATGCTCCTGGTGGCCGCCATGTTCGGCGGCAACGCGATGCTGCGCCCCGTCGTCCCCCAGCCCGAGAAGCTGCTGAGCTACGAGTGCGGGGTGGACCCCGTCGGAGAGGGGTGGGCGCAGAACCACGTTCGCTACTACGTCTACGCCTTCCTCTACGTCGTGTTCGCGGTCGATGCGGTCTTCCTCTTCCCGTGGGCGACCGTCTTCGCCGGCCTCGGCTGGACCAGTGTGGCGGAGATGGGAGCCTTCTTGGGCTTCGTGGCGATCGGGCTTATCTACGCGTGGCGCAAGGGTGTGCTGACATGGACGTGACCGAGCTCGGCATGCCGTCTATCGGGCCGCTGCAGAAGCTCGCCCCCGCTCCGGCCCGCTATCTGCTCAACTGGGGCCGCAAGTACTCCCTGTGGGTCTTCAACTTCGGGCTGGCCTGCTGTGCGATCGAGTTCATCGCCACGTCGATGGCCCGTCACGACTTCATCCGGCTCGGCGTCATCCCCTTCGCCCCGGGTCCCCGCCAGGCCGACCTGATGGTGGTGTCGGGCACCGTGACCGACAAGATGGCACCGGCGATCCGCCGTCTCTACGCCCAGATGCCCGAACCGAAGTACGTCATCTCGTTCGGTTCGTGCTCCAACTCCGGCGGCCCGTACTGGGACTCCTACTGCGTGACCAAGGGTGTCGACCAGATCATCCCGGTCGACGTCTACGTGCCCGGCTGCCCGCCGCGTCCCGAGGCGTTGCTGCAGGGGATCCTCAAGCTGCAGGAGAAGATCGACGGTGAGTCGCTCAAGGAGCGCTACCGCGGCGACGGCGCCGCCTCGGTCACCCGCGGGTTGGTGACTCCCCCGTGAGCTCGGCGTCACGGCTGTGGCCGGGGCGGGTGCGCGCCGCCTTCCCCGACAACCAGGTGGACGAGGGGTTCGGCCCGATCTCGGTGGACGTGCCGGTGGGGCAGTGGTCGGACGCCGTACGACTGGCCAGGGACGGACTGGACTGCCGGTTCTTCGATTTCCTCACCGCCGTCGACGAGTGGCGAGCCGACGCGGGCGACGACGACGACGACGGGTTCCGGATCGTCTGTCACCTCGTAGCGCATCAGCGCCACGACGTGCAGCACCTGCTCCTGCGGACCTTGGTGGGCCGCGGCTCGCCGCTGGTTCCCTCCATCGCGGACATCTTCGCCGGTGCCCGCTGGCACGAGCGGGAGACCCACGAGATGTTCGGCGTGGAGTTCACCGTCGACGGCGAGGTGCTCGAGCTGGCCGGGCTGCTGCTCCCCGAGGAGTTCGTGGGCCACCCGCTGCGCAAGGAGTTCGTGCTCGCCTCGCGGGTGGCCAAGCCCTGGCCGGGCGCCAAGGACCCGGGGGAGAGCGACAGCTCGGCGCGTGCGGCGCCGGCTCGGAGGAGGATGCGCCCGCCCGGCGTCCCCGAGCCGGAGGAGTGGGGGCCGCGAGATGGGTGAGCCGCGGTGAGCGAGCTGGGCGACGTGCTGCTGCGCCTCGTCGTCGTCTTGGTGGCGTTCCTGGTGCTGCCGCTGCTGATCGGGCAGACCGAGCACAAGGTGATGGCGCACATGCAGAGCCGCGTCGGCCCGATGTACGCCGGCGCCTTCCACGGCTGGGCCCAGCTCGTCGCGGACGGGGTCAAGTTCGTGCAGAAGGAGGACGTGGTCCCGGCGGCGGCCGACCGGACCGTCTTCAAGCTCGCTCCGGCGGTGGCGCTGATCCCCTACCTCGTCGCGATGATCGTGATCCCGGTCCAGCCGCACCTGGTCGGGCAGAACCTCGACCTGGGGCTCTTCTTCGTGCTCGCCGTCATGGGGGTCGGGGTGATCGGCACGCTGATGGGCGGCTGGTCCAGCGCGAACAAGTTCAGCCTGCTCGGGGCGATTCGGGTGGCCGCTCAGCTGATGAGCTATGAGCTCCCGTTCGTGCTCGCCGCCGCCTCGGTGGCGATGGCCGCGGGGACGTTGTCGCTCAACGGGATCGTCGAGGTGTGGAACCCCTGGTGGCTGCTGTGGCAGGGCATCGCCGCGGTCGTCTTCTTCGTCGCCGGCCTGGCCGAGCTGCAACGCCCCCCCTTCGACATGCCGGTCGCGGACGCGGAGATCGTGTTCGGCCCCTACACCGAGTACGGCGGCCTCAGGTTCGCCCTGTTCATCCTCGCCGAGTACGCCGGGATCGTCGTACTGTCCGCGCTGACGGCGGTGCTCTTCCTCGGCGGGTGGCACGGACCTCTCGAGGGGAGCCTCGGCTGGCTCTGGACCCTGGTCAAGCTGTTCCTCGTCGGCTTCGTGGTGATCTGGGTGCGGGTGGCCTATCCCCGGATGCGCGAGGACCAGCTGCAGAAGATCGCCTGGCAGGGGCTGGTGCCGCTGGCCCTGCTGCAGCTGGCCATCACGGCCGTAGGGGTGGTCGCTCGATGAACATCCCGGGATCCGGCCTGCTGCGTGGGCTCGCGGTGACGCTGCGGACGATGGGACGCCGGTCGGTCACGGCGCACTACCCGGATGCCCTGCCCGAGCTGCCCCCGCGCTCGCGAGGCGTGATCGCGCTGATCGAGGAGAAGTGCACGGTGTGCATGCTGTGCGCGCGCGAGTGCCCGGCGTGGTGCATCTACATCGACTCCCACAAGGACACGATCCCGGCCACCACCGAGGCCGGGCGCGACAAGAGCCGCAACGTGCTGGACCGGTTCGCGATCGACTACTCGATCTGCATGTACTGCTCGATCTGCGTTGAGGTCTGCCCGTTCGACGCGCTGGCGGTTTTGGATCTGGATTTCCAGTTCGGTGGTACGTTTTTCAACCCGCCGGTGAAGCTGGGTAATCCACAACGCCATGACC
>JBOHDW010000314.1:0-2783 GCA_050700795.1 Nocardioidaceae bacterium
ACAGCGCGCCGACCGCCACGATCCGCGCCCGCACCGACCCGGTCATCGCGTTGACGACGAGCCCCTGGCCCACCCCGATCAGGATCGTGTTGATCACGAAGACCGCGCCGGTGACCCAGCCCGGGAGGTGCAGCATCGTGACGATGTAGACCGGCATCGCCACGTTCAACGACATGCTGGTCATCGCATAGGCGAAGTTCGACCCGACGAGCCACCGGTACCCACGATCGCGGGCCACCTCGGCCCAACCGCGCCGCGAGCGGCTACCGACCGGCCGCTCGTGCGTCGTGACCGCAACCAGGAGCAGGAACGACAACAGGTACGACGCCCCGTTGGCCAGCACCACCGCCGTGTACGCCGCATGGGTCCCGACCGTGATGGCCACCGCCGCGAGCAACCCGCCGACGGCGAACCCCGAGTTGCGCAACGCCCCGAGGAAGCCGAACCACCTCTCGCGCTCGCCCGGTGCCGAGATCCCCGCCACCATCGGCGGATAGGAGCCCCAGAACGCCGTACGCCCGGCGGCCGCGACCGCGATCACCAGGGTGACGGTGCCCAGCGAGTGCGCGAACGGGTACGCCGCGAAGCCGGCCGCCTGCAGCAGGTTGCCGGCCTGCAGGATCCGCTTGGCGCCGTACCGGTCCACGAGCTGGCCGACCACGAACGCCAACGGAAGGGTGATCGCCGAGCCGATCGACATGGCCAGGCCGACCTCGACCAGCCGGAGATTTGTGACGGCGAGGAAGTACAGCATCGAGACGGGGATCCACACGCCGCTGCCGATGGCGTCGATCCCCACCGCGGTGACGAAACGGCGGTGCCGCCCGATGGCGGGGAAGCCGAGTCGCGAGAGCACGGCACCATCCTGCGAGCTCGACCGCACATGAGGTCAAGCGGGTTTCGCCGAAGAGGGCCCGGGGCTGACCGCGTGGTCGCACGGCAACCATCCCGGCGCGACCCCATCGGCGTGGAAGGATTCGCCAGACCAGACGACCTCCCAGGAGCGGCCCGATGAGCGTGTTGGCGATCGACGCGGGGACGACCGGCGTGACGGCTCTCGTGGTCAGCGCGCAGGGCACGATCGCGGCGAAGGGGTACCAGGAGTTCGCCCAGCACTTCCCCCGCCCCGGCTGGGTCGAGCACGCGCCCGAGGAGATCTGGCAGGCCACCCTCGAGGCGACCCGCACGGCCCTCGCGTCGTACGACGGGCCGGCTCTTCGGGCCCTCGGGATCACCAACCAGCGCGAGACGGTGCTGTTGTGGGACCGCGAGACGCTCGTCTCGCCGCGACGGGCGATCGTCTGGCAGGACCGTCGTACGACGGAGATCTGCGCGCGACTCCGCGACGAGGGGCATGAGCCGCGCGTCAGCGAGCTGACCGGGCTCCGACTCGACCCGTACTTCTCCGGCACCAAGCTGACCTGGCTCGCCGAGCACGAGCCGAGCACGTGGGCACTGGTCGAGGACGGCCGCTGCGCCATCGGCACGGTCGACTCCTACCTCATCGCACGGATGAGCCGCGGCGCCCGCCACGTCACCGATGTGTCGAACGCCTCGCGGACGCTGCTGTTCGACCTCGCCGCCGGCGAGTGGAGCGATGAGCTGTGCGGGCTGTTCGGCGTACCCAGACCGGCACTGCCGGACCTCGTCTCGAGCTGGGGCGAGGTGGGCACGACCGACCCGGCCACCTTCCTCGGTCTCGAGCTGCCGATCGCGGGGATCGCCGGCGATCAGCAGGCGGCGCTGTTCGGGCAGAGCTGCTTCGACGTCGGCGACACGAAATGCACCTACGGCACGGGCTCGTTCCTCTTGACCAACACCGGTTCGGACGTGGTCCGCTCCGAGGCCGGGCTGCTCTCGACGGCCGCGTGGAGGTCGCCGGAGGGCGAGCTCACCTATGCGCTCGAGGGGTCGATCTTCGTGACCGGGGCCGCCGTACAGTGGCTGCGCGACGGGCTGCAGATCATCGGGTCGGCCGCCGAGACCGCCGCGATCGCGGCCACCGTCGACGACTCCGGGGGCGTGGTGTTCGTCCCCGCCCTCACCGGGCTCGGCGCCCCCCACTGGGACCCGCACGCGCGCGGGCTGATCATCGGCCTGACCCGTGGTACGACGACCGCGCACCTCGTCCGGGCGACCCTTGAGGCGATCGCCTTCGAGGTCAGGGACGTCGTCGAGACGCTGCCGGCTGGGATGGCCCCGACGACGCTGACCGTGGACGGCGGGGCCAGCGCGAACGACCTGCTCTGTCAGCTGCAGGCCGACCAGCTCGGCGTACCCGTGCAGCGGCCGAAGATCGTCGAGACCACCGGGCTGGGCGCGGCGTTCCTGGCGGGGCTCGGTACCGGCGTCTGGGAGTCGACCGACGAGCTGCGCGAGACCTGGGCCCTCGACCGGCGCTTCGACCCCACCCCCACCAGCGCCCCCGCCGAGGCGTCGTACGCCCGCTGGCGCGATGCCGTCGAGCGCGCCAAGAACTGGGCCACCTGACGTCGACCCGGCTGGAAAGTCGGGCTCGCCGCCGGGTCGGCTCCACAAGCAGCAAGGAAGAAGGGCCAGGTACCCCGTTGGGCCGGTTCGCCTTCCCGGTGCAGTCGATCCGGTCGGCCGGCTCGCGCTGTGGAACGGTGCGGCTGCCCCGGACCGAGTTCGAGAGCCGTACCGTTCCGCAGCTCGTCACCCGGCCCGAATCGGAACCGGTGACCTGCGCAACCGAGCACAGCCCCCGTTACGCAGCCCAAACCGCCCGAACTTCCCGCGCAACCAAGCACAGCCCCGATTGC
>JBOHDW010000315.1:0-3067 GCA_050700795.1 Nocardioidaceae bacterium
AGCCCCACACCAGCGCCGGGCGGATCCCCACCGACAAGGGGTACCGGCTCTTCGTCGACCGGTTGAGCAGCGTCAAACCGCTCTCGCCCGCGGAGAAGCGGGCGATCGCGACCCTGCTCGAAGGCGCGGTCGACCTCGATGACGTGGTCCAGCGCAGCGTCCGGCTGCTCGCGCAGCTGACCCGTCAGGTCGCCATCGTGCAGTACCCCACGCTGTCGCGCTCCACGGTGCGCCACGTCGAGATCGTGTCGCTCACCGATGCTCGGCTACTCCTGGTCCTGATCCTGTCGAGCGGGCGGGTCGAGCAGCGGGTCGTCGACCTGCCCGAGGCGATCGACGAGTCGCGGGTGGCCGAGCTCCGCACCCGGGTCAACCTTGCGGTGGTGGGCGAGCGGCTCCCCGACGCGACAGACAAGCTGATCGCCGTACCCGACGAGTTCGAGCCGGGTGAACGGGCGCCGGTCGCCGTCCTCGCGGCGGCGATGGTCGAGGCCATCTCCGACCACCGGTCCGACGAGCGGGTGGCGGTGGGTGGAGCCGCCAACCTGGCGCGGTTCGGCGATGGGTTCGAGCTGTCGATCCGGCCGATGCTCGAGGCGCTGGAGGAGCACGTGGTCCTGCTCAAGCTCCTCGGCGATGCGACCAGCTCGACCACAGTCAACGTGACGATCGGTCATGAAGGTCCCTACCGCGAGCTGGCCAGCACATCGGTGGTGTCGACCGGCTACGGTCCCGGCGAGGGTGCGTTGGCCACGCTTGGGGTGGTCGGGCCGACCCGCATGGACTACCCCGGCACGATGGCATCGGTGCGCGCGGTGGCCCGCTACATCAGCCGTATCCTCGACGAGAAGTGACCGACAACCACACCATGGCGAACCACGACCTCTACGACACTCTCGGAGTGCCCCGCGACGCCGATGCGGAGGCGATCAAGAAGGCCTACCGCCGTCTCGCGCGTCAGTTGCACCCCGATGTCAACCCCGACCCCTCGACCCAGGAGCGATTCAAGGAGGTCACCCGCGCGTACGAGGTGCTGTCGGACCCCGACAAGCGGCGGATGTACGACCTCGGAGACCCGTTCGGGGGCGGGTCGGGCTTTGCCGGCGCCGGGGCCGGTTTCTCCTTCACCGACATCATGGATGCGTTCTTCGGGGGCGCGGCCGGCGGTACCGGCGGGGCGACGCGTGGCCCTCGTCCGCGGGTGCGCCGGGGCCAGGACGCGCTCGTCCGGCTCGAGGTCGACCTGGCCGAGGCGGCCTTCGGGATCACCCGCGAGCTGAAGGTGGACACCGCCGTGCGCTGCCCGGTCTGTCACGGGAACGGCGCCGCCCCGGGCTCGTCGCCGAAGGCCTGCGAGACCTGCGGCGGCCGGGGCGAGACGATCCAGGTGCAGCGCTCCTTCCTCGGGGAGATCCGTACGTCGCGGCCGTGCGCGGCCTGCCGGGGATACGGGACGATCATCCCCGACCCGTGCCGCGAGTGCTCGGGGGACGGCCGGATCAGGTCGCGCCGCGCGATCAGCGTGAAGATCCCGGCCGGGGTCGACTCCGGCACCCGGGTGCAGCTGTCCGGACAGGGAGAGGTGGGACCCGGGGGTGGGCCGTCCGGCGACCTCTACGTCGAGATGCACGTCAACGACCACCCGGTCTTCACCCGGGACGGCCCCGACCTGCTGTGCCACGTGACGATCCCGATGACCGCAGCGGCCTTGGGCACCACCATCGAGCTGCCGACCCTCGAGGCGGACCTGGCCACCGAGGACAGCGAGGTCGAGACCGTGGTCCCCCTCGAGCTGCGCCCCGGCACCCAGTCGGGCACCGAGGTCCGCCTCGGTGCACGGGGTGTGCCGTCCCTGCGCGGCACCGGTCGCGGCGACCTGGTCGTCACCGTCGTGGTCGAGACCCCGGCCAAGCTCGACGACCGCCAGGAGGAGCTGCTTCGCGAGCTCGCCGCGATCCGCCACGAGGAGTCGCCCGACGGACGGATCCAGCCGACCGGCCGGACGATGTTCGATCGGTTGCGGGACGCGTTCGGTCCCCGCTGACGCTCGCGGCGACGGGACCACCCTCACCGGGTCAGGTGGCGGGGGTGGCCAGCAGCGCCTCGGTCCGGCCGACCTCGGCGTCCAGCTCGGCCCGCTCCGAGCGGGTCAGCCTGCGGAACAGGTCGAGGTCGACCCGACCGTTCTGGGTCGGGCGCCACAGCCCCTCGAGGAGCCCGTCGACGAAGATCGTGCTCCGGGTGCCGCCGTTGCTCCCCATCCAGCGCTCCCGCTTCGCCCGGTCCGGTGTGACGCGGTCACGACCGGAGTGTGAGAGCCACAGGTTGTCGTACTTGCCCAACAGCCGCACGGGGGCCGGCACGTCCGGGTCGGCGAGTGGCGACTCGGGCAGGTCGAGCAGCTCCCTGCCGGCCTCGTCGCGATAGCCGACCAGGTCGTCGCCCATGGCGTCGACCACCGCGCGGACGCCGGTGAGCCCGGACCAGGTCTGGAAGTCGGCCGTCGAGGCCGGGCCGAAGGCGGCGAGGTAACGGCGCAGGATCGCCTGCCGGTCCGGACCGTCTGCCGGCTCACGGCCCACCCACGTCGAGAGCAGGGCGTACGCCGGCCCACCCGACCGCCCCCACAACCCGCGAGGTGGGACCTGGGGGATGGCGACCGCGACCCTTGCGGTGTTGGCGAGGTGGGTCGGCTCCTTGCCGGGGAACCGCGTGGCAAGCGCGACACCGAGCTCCCGGACCGTCAGCGGCCCCTCGGCGAGGGCGTCGACCACTGCTTGGGCGAAGGCGGGAGGCGCGATGTCGGCGCAGTGCCGCGCGAAGGCGGTGGCGCGGACCTGTCGGGTCAATGACTCCGCCACGAGCTCCCGCAACATCACCGCGTCCGATGACGTGACCAGGTGGATCGTCCCGCGCATGAGCAGCAGCCGGACCGTCGTACGCCTCTCGAGGGTGGCCGAGAGCTCCCGAGGGTCGAACCCCTCGAGCCGCGCGGCGAGGGAGAGGTACGGCGGCAACGGCTCCTGCGCCTGGAGGCCGAGCAGGTGCTCGACCATCGCCAGAGGAG
>JBOHDW010000316.1:0-1934 GCA_050700795.1 Nocardioidaceae bacterium
GATCGATCCGCCCGGCCGATCGTGGTTGGGGTGCGCCTACCTGTGCCTGAACCACCACGATCACGAGGGCGACGGCTGCTACGACGACCGCCGCGGCGAGGGCGAGCACGCCCCGGCGAGCCGGTGACCAGCCGTGTCCCGTCATCGTTTGGTTAGGCCTGCACGCTCTTGCGACGGACGGTGTAGATGGCCGTCCCGGCACCGAGCACGAACAGACCGCCGGCGAGTCCGAGCAGGCCGGAGTCCTCAACACCAACGGTGGAGCCGGTGCCGGTGGCTACGCCGCCTACCGGCATCGCGTGTAGGGCACCACACAGCGCTGGCGAGGTGGCCGCCAGCGGAAGGCTCGGCACCAGATCGCTCTTCTCCTTCTGTGCCCGCTTGCTCAGCGTCGTCGGATCGAGACCGTGGACGACGACGACTGCGGTGTCGCTGCGGAGCGACGCGACGGTCTTGGGGTCGAGTTGGATCGTCCGGTGGTAGTCGGTGCTCGGTCCGGCCGGTGCGATCTTGATGTTCGTGCCCGCGGCGGCCGAGGTGTCACCGGAGGTGGACAGGGTCGTTCCGATCGCGCCGTAGGCGGGGCCGCCCTCGGTGGTGCTGATCACCCCGTCACCGTTCTTGTCTGCTGCCGGGTTGGGACACGTGCCCCCGCCACCGATGTGGATGTGTTGGACGTGCGGGTACGGACTTCCATTGAACGTCGAGGCCAGCCCCGACCAGCTCTCCGAGATCGTGGCCGTGTTGCCGTTGAGCGTGATCGTGGCCATGCCGGATCCGGTGGCGTGGTTCAAAGGGTTCAGGGTTGCCTGGTAGGAGGTGCCCGAGTCGGCCAGGGCGGGTCCCGAGGCAAACGCCAGCGGTACGGCGACTGCAGCGAGAGGAACAAGTACCCGAAGTGCCTTGTGCATTATCTTCCTCTTCTCTTGGTCGAAGCCCCCATCGAGGTGGTTGTCCTCCTGGGCTCTCATGGGTGCTTCGGACCTGTCCCCTCCGCGGTTTGGTCTCACCGATTGCTCGGCGTGTCGCCCAAGCCGAACCGGCCACGGCACCGAATCCCTTGATGAAGACACCGAGCCGGGAACGGGAGGGAGACGCCATGAGCCACGGTGCCCGCGTCGCGTGGGTCGTTGCACGCACAACGGGCTGGACCGTCGGAGCGCTGCTGATTGCTGCCTGCGGGCCCCCGCAGACCGGATCGGCGACGCACGTGATGCCGGACGGGCAAACGATGGCCGGGCCGTCGATGCCAGGCGTGGGATCGACCGATCAGTCGGCCACCCGCTACTCCGGGCAGGAAACCGACATGCCTTCGCGGGCGGCCTCGATGATCTGCAGCAGCGAAGTCCGCGACACGGTGGCCCACAACCTTCAGATCGCGCGGGCCCCCCAGGGACTTCATTCCTGGACCCACCAGCTGTACACGTGCAGCTACCTGCTGAAGGCCGGCGAGCTGCGGCTATCGGTCAAGGATCTCGATCAGCCCGGACCTGGCCGCGCGTACTTCAGGGCGCTCCGCAGTCGACTCCCCGGAGCCACCGGCCTTTCCGGCTTACAGGGTCTCGGCTTCCCCTCATTCCAGACCTCTCGTGGCGACGTCGCCTTCCTCAAGGATCACAAGACGTTGTGGGTCGACGCGAGTCGCCTGTCGGCTTCGGATCTGCCCCCGGGCACCACTCGCGAGGCCATTGCGTACGGCGTCGGCGCCGCGGTCGTCGCCTGCTGGTCAGAGTGAACAGCCGTCGATCCGGGTCACCGCAAATCAGATCGGCCCGTCGTGTCGAACCTCTTACTGGCCGCCACAGAAGTGGATCCTCGTGAGGTTCAAGGGTTTGGGCCCGCACTCGCATCATCGCGGCAATCCTGCCTGGTGGCGGCATCGGGTCGCGGTCGCGGCATCCACGTCATCGTCGGCTTCACCGAACAACGCGATG
>JBOHDW010000317.1:0-4922 GCA_050700795.1 Nocardioidaceae bacterium
GGTTCGGCCTCCGGCCGGAGCCTATCGTCACTGCGGCGCAGATCCCCCTCCTCGTCACCTATCGGACGTCACCGCGGCCGCCAGCCACTGCTTCGAGTCGATGACAGTCGCGTATCCGTCCGCCAGCGCACCGAGAAACGCCGCTTGGACATCCGGCGCGGCGACCGATCGACCGGCGAACTCGAGATCGGGCGCCGCGCACCCGTCCGCAACCACCGTGACGTCGTACCCCAGGTCGCAGGCGGCTCGCACCGTGGCGTCGACGCACATGCTCGTCATCATCCCCACCACCACGAGCTCGTCGACCTCGGAGGTCCGGAGTACGTCGGCAAGCTCGGTGTCGCGGAACCCGTTCGGCCACTCCTTCCGCACGACGGGCTCACCCCCGACGGGGGTGAGCTTCGGGTGTGGCTCAGCCCCTGGGGTCCCGGGTCGCATGAACGTCGCGTCGTCCGCGTCCCAGACGTGTTGCAGGTGCACGACCTTCGCGCCCCGGTCACGGAACCGGGCCAACACCGACGACGCGGCGTCGGCGGCCGCCTCCGGCTCGTGCAGAGGATGAGCGCCACCCGGGAAGTAGTCGTTCTGGATGTCGATCACAAGCAGGCAGTCGGTCATGAGGACCCTCTCGGTGGCTCGGTTCCGAACGAGCCTAGGGGCTGTGGTTGTCTGTGTCCGTGGCCGGGCTGAGACATGATCACCGCACCCCGGTGTTGCTCGCACTGATCCTGGCCATGGCGTTGGTGGCGATGGACACCACCATCGTCGCGACCGCGATCCCTCAGGTGGTCGGTGATCTCGGTGGTTTCTCCCAGGTGGGGTGGGTCTTCTCGGTCTACCTGCTCGCCCAGACGGTCACCATTCCGATCTACGGCAAGCTGGCCGACCTGTACGGCCGCAAGCCCATCCTGGTCACCGGCGAGCTGGTCTTCCTGACCGGCTCCCTGCTCTCGGCGCTGTCGTGGAACATGGTCGCGTTGATCGCCTTCCGGGCACTGCAGGGGCTCGGCGCGGGCTCCATCGGCGCCACCGTGAACACGGTCGCCGGCGACCTCTACAGCGTGGAGGAGCGCGGCCGGATCCAGGGATACCTGGCCAGTGTCTGGGGGATCTCAGCGGTGATCGCCCCGGCCCTGGGCGGCCTCTTCGCGCAGTACGCCTCGTGGCGGTGGATCTTCCTGGTGAACCTGCCGATCGGTGCGCTGGCGTTGGTGCTCATCGTGCGAGGGTTGCACGAGGACGTCGAACGGCACCGGCACCGGATCGACTACGCGGGAGCGGGCCTGCTGCTCGTCGCGGCCGGGCTGCTCATCCTCGGCCTGCTTCAGGGCGGCACCTCGTGGGCGTGGGACTCGGCGGCCAGCGTCGCCACCTTCGCCGTGGCGGTGGCCGCCGGTGTCGCGGCGATCCTGGTCGAGCGTCGTGCGACGGAACCGGTGCTGCCGCTGTGGTTGTGGACCCAGCGGGTGACCGCCGGCTCGTACGCCGCCACCCTCACGGCCGGTCTGATGGTGATCGGGTTGTCGGTCTACCTGCCGAACTGGGCCCAGACGGTGCTCGGCCTGAGCCCGGTGGCGGCGGGGTTCGTGCTCGCCGTGATGAGCATGACCTGGCCGACCGCATCGGGCTTCTCGGCTCGCCTCTACCTGCGCATCGGCTTTCGTGACACCGCCCTGGTCGGGACCCTGTTCGCCATCGCGGCGTCGGTGGTGTTCAGCCTGCTCGGCGCCCATGCCCACGTCTGGCAGCCGGTGCTGGGCAGCGCCCTCATGGGGGTCGGGATGGGACTCATCGTCTCGCCACTGATCGTCGGGCTGCAGAACACCGTCGGATGGGCACAACGTGGGGTGGTCACCGGTGGTGCGATGTTCTCCCGCTTCCTCGGCCAAAGTATCGGCGCCGCCGTGTTCGGGGCGGTGACCAACTCGGTGCTCCTCAACCATGCCAGCGATGTCCGGGCGGCACGGATGGAAGCCTCGACCCACGCCGTGTTCCTGGGCCTGCTCATCGCGGCGATCGTGACGTTCGTGTTGCTGGTGGTGCTGGTGCCACGGAGGTTCCCGACGTACCGAGAGCCACAGGTCAGTGAGGCCGGTCGCTGACGGGAGGAACGCCGTCGAGAGCCTGTTCCAGTCGCTCGACGAGAAGGTCGACGTGGCGGCGTTCCGCGATCAGCGGTGGACGGATCTTGAGGACGTCTCCTCGCGGGCCCGTCGTACCGATCAGGACACCAAGCTCCTTGAGCCGGTTGACGAGGCGGTCCGCGAGCGCCGGGTTGGAGCCCGAGCCACCTTGGCCGGACACGATGTCCACGCCAGCGACGAGCCCCCACGACCGAACCTCGCCCAGCGTGGGATGCCGGCCGGCGAGCTCCTTGAGGCGGTCACTCAGATGGGCTCCGACCGTCCGCGCGCGATCGATCAGCCCTTCGTCCTCGATCACCCGCAGCACCGCCAACCCGGCCGCGCACGCCACCGTGTTCCCGCCGAACGTGCTGAAGTAGTCCGTGGCCGCGATGAACTCGTCCACGAGATCGGCTCGAGTCAGCACCGCCCCCACGGGGTAGCCGTTCCCCATCGGCTTGCCCAGGGTGATCAGGTCCGGGACGACGCCGGAGGACGTGATGCTCCACAGTCCCTCGCCGGTGCGGCCGAAGCCCGCCTGGACCTCGTCGGCGACCACCAGGCCGCCTCGAGCGTGGACGGCGCCCGACGTCGCTTGGATCCAGTCGGACGCGGGACCGAGGATCCCGTCGCTGATGAACGCCGGATCGATGATCATCACGGCGAGGCCGGCCGCGTCCGCGACGAGCTCGGCGATCTCTGCCCCGGCGAAGCGGGTGTCGCCCGACATCACGTCGGGTGGCGGCGGGGAGACCGTTCGGACATCCTCGGGGCGGAAGCCCTCGGGCCATGACTCCGGCGACAGGTCGAAGGTCGCCGTGGTCACGCCGTGGTAGGCATGCGCGGTGACGACCGCGCGCCGTGACCGGGTCGCGTGCCGGGCGATCCGGAGGGCGACGTCGTTGGCCTCGCTGCCCGAGTTCACGAACAGCACCCGGTCGAACCCGTCCGGGGCCGACGCCAGCAGCCGTTCGGCGAGCTCAGTGGGGGCTTCGTTTAGGTAACGGGTGTTGGTGTTCAGCCGCCTCATCTGGGCGACGACCGCCTCAACCACGGCCGGATGGGAGTGGCCGAGCACGGGCACGTTGTTGTAGGCGTCGAGGTAGCGCTCGCCGTTCGACGCGACGAGGTACATGCCCCGGCCCTCGGTAAGGTGGAGGGGCACGTCGTAGCTGAGCTGCAGCGGTCCGAGCGTCCTGCGGCGAACGTCCACCAGATCGCTCCTCGGCCGGGGGGTGTACGTCGGCGGGGCCTCGATGACGGCTGCGAGACGCGCGCGGGACCCGTCGAACCCCTCCTCGTGCAAGGACTGCAGCAGGTTCCAGGCGGGGTCGTCTCCGGTCGCCCTGTCCGGCGCCCCGTCCGGCGCCCCGTCCGGAGCACCGTCGGGTTCCCGGAGGGTGAGCAGGATCGACATGGCACACCGCGCGGCCACCAGATCGCCAAGAAGGGCCGCCTCGACGTCCTCCAAGGGGGTGACCGAGTGGTACCCCGAGATCAGGGCGTGTGCGTGCCGCGCCCAGTCCGTGCTCCGGCCCACATTGTCGGCAATGGCGACCGCAAGATCGTTGATGAGGGTGGTGTGGGTCAGGTCACCGAAATCGAGGATTCCAGAGATCCGGCCCCGATCGTCGACGAGGAAGTTCGCTGAGCTCAGGTCGTTGTGGATCATCTGGGCCCGAAGGCCCTCGCTCAGAGGCGCCACGTTGCGGTCGAAGCGGTCCAAGACCTCGGTGACGAGCTCGCGTCGGGCAGGGTCGATCGCGGGGACCCGATCGCGCAGCAGCGCGGTACGACGCAGGTCCCACTGCACCTCGTACCCGCCGGCCGGGTGGAAGAAGCCCCGCAGATCACGACCCAGGCGGGCGATCGTCCGACCCCAAGCGTGCACGGTCTGGTCGTCCACCTCCTTCATGTCGGGGTGGTGGCCGTCGAGGTAGTCGAAGAGGCGAGCGTGCGACGGGCGACCGCCATCCTCGGTGACCGCCTGCCAGGACGCCCCCGCGGCGGTTCGCACCGCCCGACAGATCGGCAGGGTGGGGTCGACCCTCGAGATGTGCGCCATCGCCTCCGTCTGCATGTCGACGACGTCGGAAGGGTCGGCCGGGTTCTGGAACTTGAGCACGAAACGGCGGCCGGCCCGGTCGAGCACCTGGAAGTTCAGGTCTCGGTCAGCCGGCAGCGGGACCAACCGCCCGACCACATCCCAGGCCCGCTCCAGGAGACGCGTGGCAACGTCCGGGTCCACAACCGGCGGCGGTTCGAGCTGGTGGTAGGCCGTCATGGCCGCAGGGTACGCCGCCGGTGCACGGGCATTTCGGCAGTCAGTCAAGCAGCAGATCGGCGATCGAGAGCAGGGTGCCCTCCTCCCCCGAACGACCGACGAACTGGACGCCGACCGGGAGGGACCGCTCCCCCGGAGCCGGCATCGAAACGGCCGGCAGCCCGGCAGCATTGGCCAACGAGGTCAGCCTGGTGAGCAACAACTCGACCGGGTGCGCGTGACCGTGCACGGTCACGTGCAGCTCCCCGATCCGGGGCGCCACGATCGGCACCGTCGCACTCATCACCAGGTCGAGCTCGGAAAATGCCTCGTGGAGCTCGGAAACGGCCGAGGCGACCACGACACGAGCAGTCTCGACCTCGACGGCGGAGACCGGGCCACGGGCGAGAAGCTCCGCCAGGTCCGGACCGTAGCTGTCGGGGTCGAGCGCGAACGCCTCATGATGGATCGGCTCCGCCTCGAACATCACCACCGTGAGCACGGCGCGCACCCGCTCCGACACCCGGGACAGCCTG
>JBOHDW010000318.1:0-2599 GCA_050700795.1 Nocardioidaceae bacterium
CTATGAGCAGCTCGTAGGCCCGCGCGCAGATCGCCTTCCGCCGTTCGAGGTTGTAGGCCTGGCCGTCCTCGTCGAACGCCATCACGACCACGGCCGCGCCGTACTTCCGGCAGAGCAGCGCCTGCTCGAGGAACTTCTCCTCCCCCTCCTTCATCGAGATCGAGTTCACGATGGGCTTGCCCTGGATGCACTTCAGGCCGGCCTGGATGACCTCCCACTTCGAGGAGTCGACCATGACCGGCACGCGTGAGATGTCGGGCTCGCTCGCTCTCAGCTTGACGAACCGGTCCATCGCGGCGACGCCGTCGATCATCCCCTCGTCCATGTTGATGTCGATCACCTGCGCACCGGCCTCCACCTGCTGGCGGGCGACCGACAGGGCGGCCGGATAGTCGCCTTCCTTGATCAGCTTGCGGAACCTGGCGGAGCCGGTGATGTTGGTGCGCTCCCCCACGTTGACGAACAGGGACGCCGCGTTGATCGTGACCGGTTCCAGCCCGGACAGCCGGCACGCCGGGTCGGCCACGGCGGGGCTGCGTGGCTGCTTCCCCGCCATCCCAGCGGCGATCGCCGAGACGTGGGTCGACGTGGTGCCACAGCAGCCGCCCACCAGATTCACCAGGCCGCTGGCCGCGAACTCCTCGAGGATCGCCGCGGTCTGCTCGGGGGTCTCCTCGTACTCCCCGAACGCGTTCGGCAGTCCGGCGTTCGGGTAGCAGGAGACGAAGCAGTCGGCGATGCGTGCCAGCTCCGAGATGTAGGGCCGCATGTCCTTGGCCCCGAGCGCGCAGTTCAGCCCCACCGCGAGTGGGCGAGCGTGCCGAACGGAGTGCCAGAACGCCTCGGTGACCTGACCCGACAGGGTGCGACCCGAGGCGTCGGTGATGGTGCCGGAGATGACCAGCGGCCAGCGCCGGCCGTGCTCCTCGAAGAGCGTCTCCAACGCGAAGATCGCCGCCTTCGCGTTGAGCGTGTCGAAGATCGTCTCCACCACCAGCACATCGGCCCCACCGTCGACGAGCCCCCGGGCCTGTTCGTGGTACGCCGCGACGAGCGCGTCGTACCCGATGTTGCGGGCGGCCGGGTCGTTCACGTCCGGAGAGATCGACGCGGTCGTGTTGGTTGGGCCGAGGGCGCCGGCGACGTACCGCTTCCGGTCCGGGGTCCGTTCGGTCATGGCGTCGCACTCGGCGCGGGCAAGGGTTGCCGCCGCGACGTTCATCTCGTAGGCCAGCTCGCCCATCGCGTAGTCGGCCTGCGAGATCGCCTGTGCGCTGAACGTGTTCGTCTCGATCACGTCGGCGCCGGCCTCGAGGTACGACCGATGGATGGAGCCGATCAGCTCGGGGCGGGTCAGGCTGAGCAGGTCTGAGTTGCCCTTGAGATCTCGATCCCAGTCCCGGAACCGGTCGCCGCGATAGTCGGCCTCCGCGAGCTCGTGGTGCTGGATCATGGTGCCCATGGCTCCGTCGAGGACCAGGATCCGCCGGCGCAGGAGGGCGGTCAGCTCGTCGGTGGCATCGGGGCGCAGATCGGGCACCGGGCTCCTTCCAGGGTCGGTCAGGCGGCTGCGTTTCACATTCTGTCAGGCCAGGGCGGTGACTAGGCTGGAGCCGTGATCGAGATCGACGAAGTCCCGCAGCTGCGCTCGCCGCTGCTCATCGCCGCGTTCGAGGGGTGGAACGACGCCGCGGACGCCGCCTCGTCGGTCGTCGACCACCTCATGCGCGTCTGGGACGCACGGGTGTTGGCGGCCATCGACCCGGAGGAGTTCTACGACTTCCAGATGAACCGGCCGGTCGTCGGCACCAACGAGGCCGGCATGCGAGGGATCACCTGGCCGTCGACCCAGCTCGCGGTCTGCTCGCCCCCCGGCGCCCTGCGAGACGTGATCTTGCTGCGCGGCATCGAGCCGAACATGCGGTGGCGGCAGTTCTGCGCCGAGCTGCTGGCGGCCGCGGACGAGCTCGGGACCGAGCTGGTGGTGACCCTCGGTGCGCTGCTGGCCGACACCCCTCACACGCGCCCGATCCCCGTCACCGGCACCGTCAGCGAGCCCGAGCTCTCCGACCGCCTGAAGCTCGAGCAGTCCAGCTACGAGGGACCGACCGGGATCGTGGGCGTCTTCCAGGACGCGTGCAGCCAGCTCGACATCCCGGCGGTCTCCTACTGGGCGGCGGTCCCCCATTACGTCGCACAGCCGCCGTGCCCCAAGGCGACCCTGGCCCTCCTGGGTCAGCTGGAGGACCTGCTCCAGGTCAGCATTCCGCTCGGAGACCTGCCCGAGGAGGCCCGCGCCTGGGAGCGCGGCGTCGACGAGCTGGCGGAGGAGGACGAGGAGATCGGCGACTACGTCCGGGCCCTCGAGGAGACCAGGGACACCACCGATCTTCCGGAGGCGAGCGGCGAGGCCATCGCCCGCGAGTTCGAGCGGTACCTCAAGCGGCGCGACGTCCAGGAGGAGTGAGGCTCAGACAGCCCGGCCGAGAGCCACGCCGAGCGCCGCGTCGACGAGCGCGGAGACGACCGCCCCCGCGTCCGCTTCGGAGGTGTCACCCTCCTCGTTCGTGGCGGCCGCCCAGCGTCGTACGGCGGCGAC
>JBOHDW010000319.1:0-7976 GCA_050700795.1 Nocardioidaceae bacterium
GTATGAGATGGCGCTGTACCTGATCGCCTTCAACGACGAGTGGGTGCCCGATCTCACGTTGGAGGAGCTGCGCGAGAGGGGCCGGGCCGGCAGGGCCCTGATCGAGGAGATGACGACCGCCGGTGTCTTCGTCTTCAGCGATGGCGGTCTGGATGCATCGACGGCCATCTGCAGCGTCGACCCGAGGGGCGGCTCGCCGGTCTTCACCGACGGGCCGTTCGCCGAGACCAAGGAGCACCTCGGCGGGTTCGCCGTCGTCGATGTGTCCGATGACGCCGAGGCACGGCACTGGGCCGGCAGGGTGGCGGTCGCGGTCGGCTGGCCGCAGGAGGTGCACCGGTTCCCGCATAGCGCAGCGCCTTAGCCCACCAAGTCGTTGGCGAGCCCCCGTTGCCCGTGACTACGATCACGGCCATGGACACCGCACGACACTGGGTGGAGCGCTTCGTACTCTTCTACTTCTCCGCCGCCGATGGACGCAGGTGACTGACGGGAGCGACCTTGGCCCCGGCGGTTGAGCACCGACCTACCCCGAGCTTTGAGGGCAATCCCTCGCGCCCCTTGACAGTGCGACCTTCCGAGACGCCGCCATCGACACCATGGCCTGGATGGCCGCAACCATGGTCCAAGCCACCCTCGAGGACCACCCCAGACCCATCCACCAGGGCCCGGGCTGAACCGCCCACCCTCGACACGTCCAAGGACTACACCTCAGTCCGCTGTCAGTTTCAACGACGCCGATAGATCTCCCGGCGATGATCCACGGCCACCACCAGCACGAGCAGAACTTCGTCGTGGATCCCATAGACGATTCGGTAGTCCCCGGTACGGACCCGCCACTCGCCCTCACCGCCGACCAGCTTCTTGGCTCCACTGGGGTGGGGTTCATCGGCGAGCAGCTCGATGGCGGCCTGAACCCGCCTCTGCGCGGCGCGGTCCAACTTGCGCAGCTGCCGTAAAGCGGCTGGCGCAATCTGTATCCGGTACGTCACGCGAGGCCGAGATCCGCCTTGACCTGCTCCCACGGGATGGCTTCTTCGCCGTCTGCCAGCTCCGCGCGAGCCGCCCGAGCGGCCTCGATGTCCGCCAGGTCTTCAGCCGCCGCGATGAGGCCGTCCAGGTCACCAGCGTCGATCACGGCGGCGACCCGCTGACCACGCCGCGTGAGGTAGACAGGATCGTGACGCACGCGCGCGGCATCGACCACGTCCGCGAGACGGGCGCGGGCATCGGTCACAGTCAGCTCAGCCATGCACCGAGATTCTCACCTGGCTCGACGACTGCTCACGGTTCGCACTCTCGCTCACCGACAACGGCATGGTCTTCACACAACAGGCGACCCAACCACCCCACCACCCCAGGCCAAGGTGGAACGTTTCCAGCAGACGATGAAGGGGTGGCTGCGTGCTCAACCCGACCAGCCGACCAACATCGACGACCTCCCGGCCCTCCTCGACGCCTTCGCAGAGGAGTACAACGAGCGCCGGCCCCACCGGTCCCTGGAGCATCGGGCCACCCCGAGCACCGACGACCGGAACGACGACACCCACGACCGCGTCCGCCACGACAAGGTCGACACGGTCGACAAGATCACCTGGCGCTATTGGGTTCGGCCCTCCGGGATGTCTTGAGACATCACATCGGTCGGGCTGACAGGATTTGAACCTGCGACCCCTTGACCCCCAGTCAAGTGCGCTACCAAACTGCGCCACAGCCCGAAGCCCGCAGCACGGCTGAGGGCGAGTGGAACCTTACCGCAGGCTCAGGCCACGCCCGTCTCACGGGTGGTGCCCGTCCGGTCGACCCGGTAACGGGCACCGCCGGGTGAGATCCAGGCGAAGACGCCGTTGCTCGTCTGGCTGAGCTGCCAGTCTCCGTGCGTCTTCACGCGGTGGTGCAGCCGGCACAACGGACCAAGATTGTCCGGGCGCGTCTGGCCGGGCGGCCCACCGTCGCCGGGGTCGACATAAGCGACCGTGTGGTCGACGTCGCAGTGCCTGCTGGGCCGGTTGCACCACGGGAACACGCAGTACGGCGACCGCTGGAGCTCCGCCTCGCGCATCCTCCCGGGCACCTCGTAGGCGTCGACCGATCTCTCCGCGCGCAGGTCGAGGACCGGGCGAACCCGAACGTCGGTCCGGCCCAACCAGCGGCGTACGGCGTCACCGACGACCGGCCCGAGCTCCTCGACCCGGGCCACTCCCCCGTCGACTCTGGTGCCGAGCTCCAAGGTCGCCGCGTCGACGTGGACCGACAGGTCGACCGTGACCGGCGGCCCGACCCTCCTGGTGTCGGCGTCGATCCGACCGTTGATCAGGTCGAGCGCGAGCTGCGGATCCGCCAGGATGCCGACCGCCTTCGAACGACGTGCGTCGCGCGAGTCCCCGTCGCCCAGAGTCCCGAGGGTGGTCGCCACCCGGTCGAGCGCCGCGTCGAAGGCGAGCGCGTCGGGCGTGTCACAGGTGATCGCCAGGTGGGTCAGTCCGCCGGAGCCCGGCTCCGAGAGCTGGACCGTCCGCGTCTCGAGCCGCTCGTCGTCGGGTGCTTGACCGAAGTGCAACAGCGCCGCCTCGACCAGCTTCCTCATCCGATGGGTGGTGACCTTGTGCGCCACGTGGGCCACCTGCGCATCGACGTAGGCCGCAGCTTCTGGCGACAGGGACATCGTCTCGCGGGCGATCAGTCGAGCCCGCCACGCCGGAAGGTCGAAGCCACGCAGCCGCTCCCAGCACCGCGGCAGGCGGTAGGAGAGCTCGAGCGCCTCGCCGATCAGGTCTCGGGCCGCCGCCGTGGTGATGCCGAGGGCGGCGCCGAGCTCGGCCGGGGCGAACTCGGCCACCTCCGGGGTGCCCTCCCCCGCGAGCGGGATGATCGTCTCCATCCCAGGGACGTCGTAGCCGGCCGCGCAGTCGGTCACGGGGTGCTCCTCGGCGAACTCGACAGCCAGGATGAGCACCCGGGCCTCGGACTCCTGCGCCCAGCGCTGCCAGGCCGCGGCGCGACTTGCCGCCGACCTGACGTCTCCCGAGGTATCGAACATACGTTTGAGTCTAACGCATCGCGTCGACATTGACGAGGGAACGGGGCCGATCTGTGGAGGGGGATTCCTCAGCGGCGCTGCCTCTTGCGTGGCCGTTGCTCCAGGTGGATCGGAGTGCCGACGAACCCGAACTCCTCACGCAACCGCCGCTCGATGAAGCGCAGGTACGACGCCTCCAGCTGGCCCGAGGTGAAGAGCACGAACGTCGGTGGCTCGATGGCGGCCTGCGTGCCGAACAGGACGCGCGGCTGCTTGCCGCCCCGCACGGGATGCGGGTGCTCGGCGACCAGCCGCCCGAGGAGGGTGTTGAGGGTGCCGGTGGTCACCCGGGTCGACCAGCCGCCAAGCGCGGCGTCGAGGGCCGGGACGAGCCGGTCGACGTGCCATCCGGTGCGCGCGGTGATGTTCACCCGCGGTGCCCACTGGACGCGGACCAGGTCACGCTCGATCTCCCGGTCCAGGTAGTAGCGCCGCTCCTCATCGACCAGGTCCCACTTGTTGAACCCGATCACCAGCGCGCGACCCGCGTCCGCGACCGAGGTGATGATCCGCAGGTCCTGCTCGGAGATCGGCTGGGAGCCGTCGACCACGACCACGCAGACCTCGGCCCGTTCGATGGCGGTGTTGGTCCGCAGCGAGGCGTAGTACTCGTGTCCCGACGCCTCCTTGACGCGCTTGCGGATGCCGGCCGTGTCGATGAACCGCCACTCGCGGCCACCCAGCGAGATCAACTCGTCGACGGGGTCGACGGTGGTGCCGGCGACGTCGTCGACGACCACCCGCTCGGAGCCGGCCAACCTGTTCAGCAGCGACGACTTCCCGACGTTCGGCCTGCCCACGATCGCCACCCGTCGCGGCCCGCCGACCTCGTCGTAGGACTCGGGCGGCGGCTCCGGCAGCGCCGCGAGTACGGCGTCCAGGAGTTCCCCCGATCCGCGGCCGTGCAGTGCCGAGACGGCGTACGGCTCACCGAGCCCGAGGTTCCACAGGGCCGCCGCCTCGGCCTCGGTGCGTTGGTCGTCGACCTTGTTGGCGGCCAGGATCACCGGCTTGCCGGCGCGACGCAGGATCTTCACCACCGCCTCGTCGGCGTCGGTGATCCCGACGGTGGCGTCGACCACGAACATCACTGCATCGGCGACCGCGGCGGCCACCTCGGCCTGCGCGGTGATTCGCTCGGCCATTCCGCGCGCGTCGGGGTCCCAGCCGCCGGTGTCGACGACGGTGAACGCACGGCCGTTCCAGGTGGCGTCGTACGAGACCCGGTCGCGGGTCACGCCGGGGACGTCTTGGACGACGGCCTCCCGACGGCCGATGATCCGGTTCACCAGGGTGGACTTGCCGACGTTGGGCCGCCCGACGACGGCGAGCACCGGCACCGGCCCGGTCTGGCCGGTCTGCTCGGTGGTCATCGGCTCGCGGTCTCCGTGACCAGCTCGACGACCCGGGCGACCACCTCGTCGAGCGAGTGGTCGGTGGTGTCCAGGTGGTGCGCATCGGCGGCCATCGCGAGGGGCGAGGCGGCCCGTCCGGAGTCGATGCCGTCGCGCCGGAGCAGCTCCTGCTCTGTGGTGGCGACGTCGGAAATGCCCTGCTCCGTGCTCCGGCGTACGGCGCGGGCGGTCGGCTGCGCGGTCAGGAACACCTTCACGTCGGCGTCCGGGACCACCTTCGTGCCGATGTCGCGGCCCTCGACCACGATCCCACCCTCGCCGATGATGGCCCGCTGTTGGACGAGCAGCCTGGCCCGCACCTCAGGCACCGCCGCGACCGCGCTCACCGCCGCCGTCACGGGGGCGCCGCGGATCTCGCTCGCCACGTCGACACCGTCCACCCGGATCGTCGGCCCGATGGGGTCGGTGCCCGACGCCAGCACCGGGTCACCGGCGTGCGCGGCCACCGCGGCGGCGTCGTCGGGGTCGACGCCGTGGGTCAGCATCCACCAGGTGACCGCGCGGTACATCGCGCCCGTGTCGAGGTAGCGCAGCCCCAGGCGCACGGCGACTCCTCGTGCGGTGCTCGACTTTCCGGACCCCGACGGGCCGTCCAGGGCCACCACGACCCGTTCGGGGGAATGCATCCGGACAGCCTACCGGTGCGTCGTCCAACCCCTGGCGCCGAGCGACTGCTCCAGATGTGTGACCGCCGCGGCGTCGACGGTGAGCTCGACGAGCCCCACCTCGCGCCCAGGGTCGTGGTCGATCCGGACGTCCTCGACGTTGACCCCGATCTCCCCCGCCTCGGCGAAGAGCCGGGCCAGCTCGCCGGGATGGTCGGGTACGGCGACGTAGAGGACGGCGTCGTCGCGGGCGGGGCCGCCGTGCTTGGCGGGGATCGCGGACGTCCCGGCGACACCGCGGTCCAGCAGCGCGGTCAGCGCATCCTCGTCGCCTGAGGCGAGTGCACCGAGCAGCGCGTCGACGTCGCCACGCACCGCGGTGAGCAGCTCGGTCAGTGCCGCGCCGTTGGCGGTCACGATCTGCCGCCACATCGCCGGGTCACCCGCCGCGATCCGGGTGACGTCGCGGACCCCCTGACCCGACAGGGCCAGATGCTCGGCCGGGGCCTCGGCGAGCCGGCCGGCGACCAGCGCCGCCACCAGGTGCGGCAGGTGTGAGGTCCGGGCGACCGCGAGGTCGTGCTCGTCGGGGGTGAACGCGACCGGAGCGGCCCCGCAACCCTCGGCGAGCGCGTAGACCGCCGCCGTGGCCGCGGCGGTCGAGGTCGCGTGCGGGCTGACCGCCCAGGGTCGACCGTCGAAAAGGGACGCAGACGCCGCCAGCGGCCCGGAGCGCTCGCTGCCGGCCATCGGGTGGCCACCGACGTAACGGGTCAGTTCATCGGCCGATACCTGGGCGCCAACGGCGGCCAGCGGCGCCGCCTTGACGCTCCCCACGTCCGTGACGGTGCCGGCACCCGCTTGGAGGGCCCGGCCGATCTCGCCGGCCAGGTGATCGGGGGGTACCGCGACCACGACCAGCGCCGCCGCATCGGCGCCGACCCGGACGTTCGCCGCCCCGAGCCCCATGGCGGTGCGCAGATGCTCCGGGTCCACGTCCTCGAGCCCGACATCGACCCCGGCTCGACGCAGCGCGAGCCCGATCGACGTACCGAGCAGCCCGGCGCCCACCACCAGGACCGGGCCCTCAACGCGCATCGGGGACCTCGCGGACGTGGGTCAGGTCGCGACGCAGCCCGGCCGCGCCGTGCAGGTAGACGTGGGTGATGTCTGAGCGGGGCAGCTCGGTCTCGACGTGCGCGAGCATCCGCACCACGCGCGGCATCGAGTCCTCGATCTCCAGCTCGCGCGCGCATAGCAGCGGCACCTCGCCGAAGCCGAGCCGACGCGCGGCGTACGCCGGGAACTCCGAGACCACGTCGGAGGTGGCGGTGAAGATCACCGAGATGAAGTCGTCCACGCTCAGGCCGTTGGCCTGCATGGCGTCGGTGACCATCTCGGCGACGCGCTCGAGCATGTGCTCGCGCACGTCGCGCTCGAGCTGGGTCGCTCCTCGCACCGCGCGCACCGCCACAGGCGTCACCCTAATGGTCGGGCCGCTCAGAGCCGGGCCGCGTCCAGGAGCGTGCCGAGCTCGTCGTTGGTGAGCTCGCGGACCGCACCGGACGGCAGGTTGCGCAAGACGACCGGTCCGATCGCGGTCCGGGTCAGTCGGCGCACCGGGTGACCGACCTCCTCGAGCAGGCGCCGGACGATCCGGTTGCGCCCCTCGTGGATGACCAGCTCGACGATCGACCTGTCCCGGGTGGTCGAGTCGATCCGGAACGCGCCGACCCGCACGGCCCTCCCCTCGATCTCGACCCCCTCAAGCAACACCCGAGACGTCGCCTTGGAGACGACACCGTCCACCTCGGCGACGTAGCGCTTGTCCAGCTCGTACGACGGGTGGGCGACCCGCTGGGCGAAGTCGCCGTCGTTGGTGAGCAGGATCAGGCCCTCGGTGTCGGTGTCCAGCCTGCCGACGTGAAAGAGCCGCTCCGGCCGGTCTGCGACGGCGTCGGCGAGGGTACGGCGTGCCTGCGGGTCGGCCATCGTGGACACCATGCCGCGCGGCTTGTTCAGCACCAGGTACACGTGCTCGGACGCCGGGGGGAGCCTGCGGCCATCCACCCGGATCACGGCGGTCCGCGGGTCGACCTTGGTGCCGAGTCGGGTCACCACCTGTCCATCGACCTCGACGAGGCCGGCCAGCATCAGCTCCTCGCACTTGCGGCGGCTGGCCACGCCCGCAGCAGCAAGCAGCTTCTGGAGCCGCACCATCCCTTCGGCGTCGGGGGCAGCCGGGCTGTCGGGGGGACTCACGCGGTGCCGAGCGCCTCGGGCTCCGGCTGCTCCAGGTCGCCGATGTCGGGAAGGAGCGGAGCGAGCTCGGGCAGGTCGTCCAGGTCGGTGACGCCGATGCGCTCGAGGAAGTAGCCGGTGGTGCGATACAGAATCGCGCTGGTCTCCCCGTCGTGACCGGCCTCCTCGACCAGGCCACGGGAGACCAGGGTGCGCATCACACCGTCGACGTTCACGCCGCGGACCGCGGAGACCCGGGCACGGCTCACCGGCTGCTTGTAGGCGACCACCGCGAGCGTCTCCAGCGCCGCCTGGGTCAGCCTGGCCTGCTGGCCGTCGAGCACGAACCGCTCCACGACGGGGGCGAACTCCTCCCGGGTGTAGAACCGCCAGCCGCCGGCGACGTTGCGCAGGTCGAAGCCGCGCCGCTGCTCGGCGTACTCCTCGGCGAGTGCCTGCAACGCCTGCTCGACCTGGCCCGGCGGGTAACCCACCGCGGACGCCAGGGTCAGGTGGTCCAGCGGCTGGTCGGCGACCATCAGCACCGCCTCCAGCGCCGGACGCAGCTCGGCCAGCGGCACCGACAGCGCCTCGCTGTCGTCGATCGTGCCCGTCGAGACCCGGTCAGTCATGCTC
>JBOHDW010000320.1:0-6340 GCA_050700795.1 Nocardioidaceae bacterium
GTCATACGAGCGGATCCACCGGTCGAACCTGATCGGCATGGGGGTGCTGCCGCTGCAGTACCCCGCCGGCCAGAGTGCCGAGTCGCTCGGCCTGACCGGCGAGGAGACGTTCGCGATCACCGGCATCACCGCGCTCAACGACGCCATCCCGAAGACGGTCCATGTCACGGCCGGCGATGTCGAGTTCGATGCGGACCTGCGGATCGACACCGCGGGCGAGGCGGGCTACTTCCGCAACGGCGGGATCATGCAGTACGTCTTGCGGAACCTGATGCGCGGCTGACCGACGCCGCAACCGGGGGTGGGAACAGCCTGAGGAACTTTCGGACGACGGGTCGCGCGCCGGCCACGGTGACCGACCCATCGATCTCGGCGTCGGCCAACGGCCGTCCCCGCCAGAGGACTTCACGGAGGGCGGCGACCGAGCCCTCGATCCGGGCATCGGCCCGATCCACGGCCCCGCGTCGCAGCCCCATCTCCGCGTCGTGCACCTCGACCACGAGTGCGTCTCCGTCGACGACCAGCGCCAGTGTGGTGTCCAGGCCCGCCGCACGCTTCGCGTCGAACACCGTCGACAGGGCGACCGCGAACGCGTCGACGCTCATGTCGTGGGTCACCCTCTCGAACCCTTCCCGGCTGCCCCACCGACCCAAGGCGTGCAGCACCGGCTCCAGCTCGCGGCCCCGGTCGGTGAGCTCGTAGACCCGTCTCGACGCGGGAGCCGGCAGGGTGACGGGCCGGAGCACCCCCGCCCGCTCGAGCTGGCGCAGCCGCTCGGAGAGTACATCTGTCGCGATTCCGGGCAGGTGGGCACGGAGGTCGGTGAAGCGCTTGGGACCCAGCACGAGCTCGCGGCAGACCAACAGCGCCCACCGTTCGCCCACCATGTCGAGCGCCCGCGCGATGCCGCAGGGGTCGCCGTACGAACGCTTCCCGGCCATGGACAATAGGGTAGTACAATCTGGACGGAGTTTCCCATCAGATGCTTTGAATTTCCAACTCCTTGGGTTAGCGTGACGACATCACGGTGACGGCTGCCCCAGGAGGTACGATGAGCGAACGCGACACCTATCCGGCCGGAGTTCCTTGCTGGGTGACGAATCTGCAGCACGACGTCCCCGCGGCGACGGCCTTCTACCAGGCCCTCTTCGGCTGGGAGATGGAGAGCGGACCGGACGACCTGACGCCGTACGCGCTCGCCCGCGTCCGCGGTCGAGACGTCGCCGGCATCGGCACCATGCCGACGCCGGAGACGCCGCCGGCCTGGGTCATGGAGGTCCGCACCGACAACCTCCCCGCGACCGTGGCGAGGGTCCGCGAGGCGGGGGGTGGGCTCATTCAGGATGAGGTCGACTTCTCTCCTGTCGGGAAGCTGGGAGTCTTCGTCGACCCGGTCGGTGCGACGTTCTGCGCCTGGGAGGCCGGGGACCGCGAGGGCGCTCAGCTCGTCAACGAGGCGAGCGCCTGGTCGATGGGTGCCTTGCAGACCACCGACCCCGACAAGGCGGCGCGCTTCTACGGCGCGGTGTTCGGCTGGGAGACCGAGGCGTTCGGTCCCGCCACGATGTTCCGGCTGCCCGGCTACTTCGGCGGGGAGGAGTCCCAGCCGGTCCCCCGCGACGTGGTGGCGGTGATGGTCCCGGCCACGTCGGAAGACCCTTCGGCGTGGGGGGTGGACTTCTGGACCGACGACGTCGAGCGCGCCGTCGATGACGTACGCCGCCTTGGCGGGTCGGTGCTCGCCGGGCCGTACGACGTCCCGCCGTCGTTCTCCCAGGCGGTCGTCGCGGACCCCGGTGGGGCCGTGTTGAGCCTGAGCCAGCTGAAGCACTGAGCGACGAGCCAGCCGGTCGTCTAGGCGGCCAGGACCAGTTCGAGGAGCCGTCGCTCGAGGGGGGTTAGCACGTGGAGCTCGATCTCGGAGGGTGGATGTTTGCCGAGCCAAAGGGTGCCGGTGGAGTCGACTTGGAACCGGTAGCCGTAGCGGCTGCGCCATCGGTGCACCCCGGGAGACGGCTGTTCGTGGCGCCATCCGGTGGCGTGGGTCTTGACCCGGTGCGGGTAGCGGGTGAGTCGGCCGAGGTTCCCGAGGGCGGTTTGGCCGGGTGGTCCGCCACGCTCGGTGGGCAGGTAGGGGATGGTGTGGTCGATGTCTCCCGTCCGGGAGACCGAGCCGGAGAAGGGGAACGCCTCGGCGGGGGAGAGCAGGTGCAGTGCCTCACGGAGCCGGGCGGGGGCCTGGTAGCAGTCGGCCGGGGGTGTGCCGGCGGGGTCGAGGACGGGGCGCACGGTGACGTGGGAGTGCGCCAGCCACTCGCGGACCTGGCCGGCCACGATGGGGCCGATCTGTTCGATCCGGGCGACCCCGGTGCCGGTGGTGAGCGTGTCGGGGTGGAGGTGGACGTAGACGGTGGCCGCCGACCCGAGCCGGCGGGCGTCGACGGCGGTGAGGTCGGTCAGGTCCAGGCCGCCCGGGGTCGGGTCGCACCACCGGGGCGCACCGTCAGCACGGTCAGTGTCCCCGGTGTCGTCGTCGGGCTCGTGGTCGTCGGGAGCCCGCCGCCCATCGGGGTCGACGTCTTCGGTGCCCGCGACCCGGTGTTCCTTGGCCGACCGTTGCAGCATCGCCAGGGCCAGGGCGGGGTTGGCCAGGATCCCGATCGCGCGTGATCGGCGGATCCCGATCGCGGCGGTGTCGCCTCGTTCGGCGAGGATGGTGGCGATCCGGTCGCACATCGCCACGAAGTAGACCACGTCGCCGGCGTTGGCCCGGGCGATCAGGGTGGTCAACCCGAGCTCGCGGGTGCGCCCGGTGGCCACGAACCGGTCCAGCTCGGCGTGCAGGCGGCGTTGTTCGGCGGCGTGCGGGTCGGCGGCGATGATCTTCGCCTCCACCAGGGTGAGGAAGCGGGTCCAGGGCAGGGAGCCGGCGTAGCGGGTGGTCTGGGCGTCGACCCAGCGGGCCTGCTGCAGGTCGAGCCCGGCGGCGTGGCACAGCGAGGCGACCTTGCGTCCCTGCCAGACCCGCAGGATGCCGATCCCAGGAGCCTGGGTGATCAGCGCCCACAGTCGGGGGTGCCGGTGCCGCAGGTCCAGCGCGTCCCTGATCAGCGACCAGGCGGCCACGTGGCCGATCCCCAGCAGGCAGCCGAGCTCGGCGGCCAGGAACTCCCCGACCTGCGAGGTGCCGTCCCCGCCGAGCTGCCGGGCACGTTCGCGGCCCGGGTTGCCGGTGGGGTTGCCATCCGGAGCCCGCACCGAGTCCGCGTTGTGCACGTCGGCCAACGCCGCCACCAGAGCCAGTTCGCGGGCCTCCGCCGCGATCAGCGCGGTCCGGTTCGCGACCAACGCGTCGGCGATCGCCTGCCCGTCCCTCTCGACAACCATCTCGCTCATACGTTCGATTATACAGGTAAACTCGACAGTTGCAAGCACTTTCCCCATATTTCTAAGGAGATTCGTCACCAATTCTCCATCCCAACTGCCCGGGGACTGGATCTCCGGAGCCAATCCGGTGCCTGGGCGCGGAAGTGCGGCCACTCTTTGCCATGCGTGCCCCTGAGTGCCGTGTTCGCCGCTTCGCCGTCTTGCGCGCATACTTGCAGTGATGACATCAACAGCCGGGGCGAAGCCGCGACGCCACGCCAGCAGCCCCTTCCAGCCCGAACCCGCACGCGAGATCGAGCAGTTCGCGCTCGACGACCTGGTGTCTCACGACTCGTACGGCGTGGGTCGGGTCATCGGGGCCGAGCCGGGCGCGGTGACCGTCGACTTCCGCCCGCTGACGGTTCGCATCACGAGCCCCTTCCACAAGATGACGAAGCTGTAGCCGACCCCGGCGCAGGCCGGGACCCTCGCTCGGTAGCGTGGGGGCCATGATCGTGGCCTTCAGCATCAGTCCCTCCGGCGGCGACGAGACCGGAGGCGTGAGCGCGTCCGTGGCCGAGGCCATTCGCGTCGTACGCTCCTCCGGACTGCCCCACGAGACCAACGCGATGTTCACCACCATCGAGGGGGAGGGGGACGAGGTGATGGCCGTGGTCAAGCAAGCCGTCGATGCGGTCGCGGCGTCCTCGCCGCGGGTCGGGCTGGTGCTCAAGGCCGACATCCGCCCGGGGTACGACGGCCAGCTGACCGCCAAGCTGAGGAGCCTCGAGTCGCGGCTCGAAGGGGAGACGCGATGACCACCGCCCGCGAACAGCCCTGGCGGGACGACGGCCCTGAGCAGGGGCGCATCGTGATGCTCACGCGCAACCCGATCTCCGAGGCGATCGAGACCATCGCCGGCGCCGTGGGACGCACGGTCGTGCTCATCGAGACCGACGAGAACGGCGAGGGGTTGGCCGGTCTCGAGGGGGCTGCCGTCGGTGTCGCTGACGCGGTCGTGCTCTGCGACCACGACGCCCCCGACGCCCCGGCCGTCCTGAGGGCTGCCCTGGAGAGCCCCGCGTCGTACGTCGCGATGCTGGCCAGCCGGAACCGCACCGCGATGGTGCTGGAGGAGCTGCGCGGCGAGGGGTACGTCGCCGCCGCCTTCGAACGACTGCACATGCCCGCCGGGCTGAACACCGGGGGAAAGGGGCCGGGCGAGATCGCGCTGTCGGTCGTGGCCGAGGTGGTGGCGGTCTCCTACGGACGGCCCGGCGGCGCGATGCGAGGGTGAGCCGGGAATCTCACGGCAGCAGCAGCATCACGTCGCCGAACTCGTGCCACAGGTAGGTCGGGGCGAGCGGCTCGGTCGCCGCCGCATAGGCCGAGGCCACCAGGGGCGGACCGGCCACCGACTCAAGCAGGTGCAGGTGGCTGGCCTCCGGCTCGTGCAGTCCGGTCAGTAGGCCGTCGACCACGCGTGCCGGGCGGGCCGCGTCGAGCACCAGGTCGGTCCACCCGGTCCGCGCGGTCACCGTCCCCGTCGCACCCGCACATGACTCGAGGGCGCGGACGACGGTGGTGCCGACCGCGACGACGCGCCGCCCGACGGCGCGGGTGGAGTTCACCAGCCGGGCCGTCGCCTCCGGTACGACGAACCGCTCGGGCTGGGGCGGCTCGGCCGACTCCTGGCTGGCCACCCCGGTGTGCAGCACCAGCGGTACGACGGCCACGCCGCGCGCCATGAGCCGCACCAGGAGGTGCTCGGTCAGCGGCCGCCCGGCACTGGGCATCTCCGCACTGCCGGGGACGTCGGCGTACACGTTCTGGAACGCCTCGAGCGGCCAGGCGCCGTCGAGGTACGGATAGCGGATCGGGTGGCCGTGCCGGGTGAGGTAGTCGACCGACGGGGTGGCCGGGACGGGGATGGCCCGCCACAGCCGGCCCTGACCGGCGGGGTGCGGCTCGACGACGCGGAGCCGCTGCCCGCCGGGGAGGCGCAGCACCTCGCCGGCCCCGACGTCGTCGTAGCCGCGCCCGTCGGGGCTGCGCACCTCGATGACCCAACCCGCGGACGGGCCAGGACCGTCCAGCTGGGTCGACACGTGCACCGTCGTGGCTCGGCCGCGGTGGGTGACGTCGACCGCGGCGGGCAGGGTGGCCGAGGTGTTGACCACGAGCAGGTCGCCCGGCTCCAGGTGAGCCGGCAGGTCGCGCGCGGTCGCGTGGGTCTCGCGGCCGGGTCGGGCGACGAGCCTCCGGACCCCGTCACGGTCCAGGCCACGCGCCTCCGGCGGAGCGGCCGCGACCGCGCCCTCGGGGACCCGGAACGGGAGCCACGTCGCGGGGGCGCTCACGGGCTCACCGGGAGCAGCGCCGAGGCCTGGTAGCGACCGTTCGGCAGGTCGTCGGTGAGCAGTCGGACCAGGCCGGGCACCACCGTGGACGGCTCCGGACGGTCCGAGATGTCCTCACCGGGGAAGGCGTCCTGGTGCATCCGGGTGCGCATGTCGCCGGGGTCGACGGCGTACACGTGGAGCAGCGGCTCCTCCTCGGCGAGGATCCGGGTGAGCTGCTCGAGGGCCGCCTTGGACGAGCCGTACCCGCCCCAGCCCGGGTACGCCTCGACCGCGGCGTCCGAGGTCACGTTGAGCACCCGCCCGTGTCGCGTCCGCAGCTGGGAGAGAAATCCCTGGACCAGCGCCAGAGGGGCCACCACGTTGGTGTCGAGGATCGTCTCGAAGGTCCCGGGGTCGAGGGCGGAGAGCCGGGGGAGCGGGCTGTGCCCCAGCGTGCTGGCGTTGTTGACCAGCGCGTCGGCCCCGCCCAGGGCCACGGCCTCGTCGACCAGGGCCTGCCGGTGCCGGGGGTCGACGATGTCGCCGGCGACGACCCGGTGCCGATCCGCCAGTACGGCGGTCGCGGTGGTCAGATCGGCGGCACCGCGTGCATCGAGCACGAGGTCCCAGCC
>JBOHDW010000321.1:0-8278 GCA_050700795.1 Nocardioidaceae bacterium
GCCCTGGAACGTGGTCAGGCCCAAGGGAAGGGTCATGTGGCTCTGGGTGTTGACGACCAGCAGTGGCCACAGGAACGAGTTCCAGGAGTCCAGGAAGGTCAGGGCGGCCAGGGTTGACAGCGCGGGCATCGACAGAGGCAGCACGATCTTGAACACGACACCCAACCGGGACGTGCCGTCGATCCGGGCCGCCTCCTCCAGTTCGACCGGGATGGTCAAGAAGAACTGTCTGAGCAGGAAGATTCCGAACGCCGTGGCGAGGTTCGGCACGATCAGCGCCCCAAGATGGTCGATGCCCAACTGGGACCACACGTGCACGCCGAGCCACTTCACGATCAGGAACTCCGGGATCATGGTGACCTGGAACGGCACCATGAGGGTGGCCATGAGCACAGCGAAGAGCGCACCACGGCCCAGGAAGCGCAGCCGGGCGAAGGCGTACCCGGCGATGCTGCACAGGGCCAGGTTGCTCACCACTACCAGCACGGCGACGATCGTGCTGTTGAGCATGAAGCGCAGGAAGGGTGCCGCGCGCAACGCGTCGGGATAGTTCGACCATTGGGGTGTGCTGGGGAAGAGCACGGGCGGGAAGCGGTGCGTCTGCGCCTCCGTCTCCAGGGATGTGACGAGCATCCAGATGAGTGGTACCAGCAGGACGAAGGTGATCGGGATGAGCACCAGGTGCCACGGGCTCGGCCGGCTCCACCGGAAGCGACGTCCCTCGCCGACCGGGGCACCCTCGTCGTCGACCGCCGTTTGCTGCATGGCCTCGATGCTCATCGGTTGTAGTGCACGAATCGTTCGCCGATCCGGAACTGGATGAAGGTGATCACGATGATGACGAGGAAGAGGATGTACGCGAGTGCAGCTGCGTACCCGGCGTCGAACTGCTGGAAAGCCTGGTCCCACAGGTAGTAGACGACGACAGTGGTGGCGTGCAGTGGCCCGCCACGGGTGGTGAGGTAGACCTCGTCGAACAGCTGCAACGCGTTGATGCTCAACCACATCACCAGGAACAGGGAGGCGGGGCTGAGCAGCGGCAGCGTGATGGTGCGGAAGACCTTGGCCGGCTTGGCGCCGTCGATCGCGGCGGCGTCCAGCAGGTCTTGCGAGACGCCCTGGAGCGCGGCCAGGTAGATCACGACAGCGAATCCGGTCCAGCCCCAAACCGTCATGGCCACGATGACGTAGAGGGCCTGGTCCGGACTGGACAGCCACAGCTGCTTCGGGATCCCGACGGACTCGAGCGCGGCGTTGACAACTCCGAACGACGGCTCGAACAGCCACATGAAGATGATCGCCTCGTTGATCGTGGAAACGGCCATCGTGACGTAGGCCGCCGTGCGGTAGATGGTGATCCCGCGCACCTTGCGGTTCAGGGCAACCGCGACCAGGAGGCCGACGACCATGGTGGCCGGCACGAACAGGGCCGTGTAGACGATGGTGTGCTCGACCGCCAACCGGAACGTCGCGTCCGATGCGGCCGCGCGGTAGTTCTTCAGCCCGACCCAGGGGGTCTCAGGCGTGAGTAGGTCGGACTTCTGGAACGACAGGAGCAGCGACCAGGCGATGGGCAGCACCCCGAACACGCCGATAAGGACCGTCGCCGGCGTGATGAACGCCAGCCCGACGGCGTGTTCGGAGCGGGCGATGTGACCCAGGCGCGGGATCCGCCGCCGCGCCTCGTCCGCCGTTGCAGTCGCCATCGCTCAGCCCCCGGACAGCGCCTGGTTGGTGGCCTGTTCGGCCTGGTTGAGGGCGTCCTGCGGTGAGGTCTTGCCGAGGAGTACGCCGACGATGGCATTGCCGAGGGCCTCGGAGATCTTCGGGTACGACGACAGCTGCGGTCGAGCCTGCTTGACGTTTCCGAGGTTGTCGATGAAGGTCTTCATCCCCGGCAACGACTTGTTCATCTGGCTGACGACCGCCGGGTCCTGGCCAACCGACTGACGGGTGGGCAGGTCACCGGTCTTGAGGGAGAACTCCCTGACCTGGGCCGGCGCGGTCAGCCACTCCACGAACGTCTCGGTGGCCTTGGTGCGCTCGCTTCCGTTGTTGAAGACCACCCAGTTGTCGGGGCCGGCGATGCTCTGGTGACCGGCAGTGGACCCCGAGAATGCGGGCATGATCTGGACGCCGTACTTGACGTGGACAGACGAGAGGTCCCACGGACCCGTCACGAGCATGCCGATCTTGTTCGCGTTGAAGAGGTTCATGTACTCCGAGTTGGTGGTGTCTACATAGACGGACTTGTCGTCGACGGCCATGTTCTTGAGCATGGTCATGGCGCGGAGCCCCGCGGGGGAGTTGAACGCGGCCTTGGTGTCGTCCGCGTTGAGGATCTGGCCGCCGGCCTCCCAGAGCATCGCCTCCCAGCGCCACACGGTGTCCTCGCTCGCGTCGGCCGCATAGGACCAGCCGGTCTGCTTCTTGGCCGGGTCGGTGAGCGCCTTGGCGGCGGCGCGGAAGTCGTCCCAGGTCCAGTTCGCCGTCGGTGTCGGGATGCCCGCCGACTGGAAGAGCTTCGGGTTGTAGACGATGGCCAGGTTGTCGACCAGGGCTGGGATTCCGATGACCTTGTTGTTCACCGTGGCCACGGCCCGCTCTCCCTCCCAGAAGTCCGACCAGTTGACCGAGGGCTGCTTCACCAGGGACGTCAGGTCGACCACTGAGGGGATCTTCGCCACGGCGGGTGCCCAGCTGCCGTAGAGGTAGGCGAGATCGGGAGGCGTTCCTCCGCGGACTGCGGTGAGCACCTTCTGGAGCGCATAGTCGTTGTTGGTCTCGAACACCGAGGCCTGGATGCCAGGATGGGATTTGTTGAACTGGTCCACGAGATGCTGGAACGCGGTGCCCTCGACGTCGGTGAACCCCTCCCAGACGGTGATCTTGGTGGCGCCACCGCTCGCGGATCCCGAGCCGCCGCACCCGGCCACGCTCAGCATCGCGAGTGCCGCCGCGGCGGCCATCAGCTTGCTTCGGCTCGCCCTGTTGCTGAGAGGGTGCCGACGTGGCCGGCCGGCGTACCAGCGGGTGCCTTGCGCTTTCGGATGCATCTTCTTGTCCCTTCGCTCGACCGAGACTCGGTTTGGCTCTCTCTCGCTGCGGATCATGGGGCGACCACCACGCGGTGGCGTTGTTCACCGAGCCCGTCGATGCCGAGCGACATCTGGTCACCGGGCTGCAGGTACTGCGGTGGCGACATGCCCAGGCCGACGCCCGGCGGGGTGCCAGTGAGGATCACGTCACCGGGGTTGAGCACCATGAACTGGCTGATGTACCTCACCAGGGTCGGGACGTCGAAGATCATGTCGGAGCCCTTGCCGCGTTGGCGTGGCTCGTCGTTGACGTCGAGCCACAGAGCCATTCGTTGGGGGTCGGGCACCTCATCGGGTGTCACGAGCCAGGGGCCAAGGGGGCAGAACGTCTCGCAGCTCTTGCCCTTGTCCCACTGCCCGCCCCGCTCCAGCTGGAAGGCCCGCTCAGAGACGTCGTTGGCCACGCAGTAGCCCGCCACGTAGTCGAGCGGGTCCTCCTCGTCGAGGTAGCGCGCCCGGGTGCCGATCACGACCGCGAGCTCGATCTCCCAGTCGAGCTTGCTGCCACCGCGCGGGAAATGGACGTCGTCGTCAGGCCCGACGATCGCCGCCGGGTCCTTCATGAACAGCACCGGCTCGGTGGGCACCGTCATGTTGGACTCACCGGCGTGCTCCACGTAGTTGAGCCCGACCGCCATCACCTTGCCGACCGCGGTCACCGGCGGCCCGATCCGGACGTCGCCCAGTCGGCGGGGCGTGCGGTCCCGGAGCCGCTCGCCTCGCAGGCGCGTCAAGGCTCCGTCGGCGAACGTCGAGGCCGTCAGGTCCGGAACGAGGTCGGAGACGTCGACGAAAGCCTGATCGTCGATCAGCACGACCGGACGTTCCTGCCCCACCGGTCCGACCCGGCCCAACCTCACGAGGATGCTCCGGTCATCGCGATCGCGTCGACCTCGATCAGCATGTCGGACGGGAGGGTCACGTAGACGGTCGTCCGTACGGGGAACGGCTCGGAGAAGGTGCGGGCGTACACCTCGTTCATCGCGCCGAAGTGCGCCACGTCGGTCAGGTAGACGTTCACCTTGACGATGTCCTGCTCGGTCGCGCCCGAGGCGGCCAGAGTCGCCAGGACGTTGGCCAGGCACTGTTCGGTCTGGGCGGCGACCCCGTCGAGCATGACCCCATCCGGCGTGGCACCGCCTTGGCCGGCGCAGACCACCACGCCTCCGACGCGGACGCTCTGTGAGTAGGGCCCGGCGGGAGGCGGTGCTTGGTTCGTGCTGCCGGCTTTTCGGGTCATGACATGCTCCAGGTGTCGTGGTTGGTGAGGCGCCGCTGCTGCAAAGGGAGAGACGGATGACGGATCGGGTCGATCCCCTTCTTTTCAAGGGAATCCCGCTTGAAGCCGAATCCGCTCTCGGGGAGATCGGGTCGCGTGGTTGGAACGTGGCTCGGGGCGACACGGCAACGCCCGCGGCCACCTTGTCGAGCACGGCCCTCGAGTCGAATGCCGAGGAGATGGCACGCTTCTGCGCAGTCCATGGGGTCAGCCTGGCTCCCCATGCGAAGACCACCCTGGCCGCAGACCTGTTGCAGGTGCAGGCCCGCCACGGTGCCTGGGCGATGACGGTCGCTTTGCCGCGGCAGGCGGCTCTCGTCTGGGAGCAGGGGTTCGCCCGGATCCTGCTTGCGAACGAGGTGACCGACGTGTCGGCGGTCCGCTCCTTGGTCGCTCGTCGGGACGCCGCGGCCGATCGCGAGCTGCTCGTCTATGCCGACTCCGGGCGAGGCGTTGACCTGCTGAAGAGGGCAGTGACAGGCGTCGTACGGCCTCTGGACGTCCTGGTCGAGCTGGGGCAGCAGGGCGGCCGCACCGGCTGCCGCAGCCTCGAGGAGGCGGTGGCCGTGGCGAGGCTGGTCGATGCGGCACCCCAGTTGCACCTGGCCGGCGTCGCCGGCTATGAGGGCACCATCGCCTCGACCCGAGACGTCGACAGCTTCGCCGCGGTCAACGGCTACCTGGGTCGGCTTCGGCTTCTCGCCCAGACGCTCGTGCGCGAGAGGCTGATCGACCCAGAAGGGTCGGTCGTGACCGCCGGAGGGAGCATCTTCTTCGACGCGGTCGTGGATCAGCTCGGCGGCTGGTGCGCCGACAGCGGCTCCCGCCTCGTGCTGCGGAGCGGCTGCTACCTCATCCATGACCACGGCATCTACGCCACCGGCACTCCCGCACGGCACGGCGTCGTCGACGCGCCGCGGTTGGTTCCCGCCTTGAGCGTCTGGGCCCGGGTGGTGTCGCACCCGGAGGACGGCTTGGCGCTGCTCGACGCCGGTCGCCGAGATCTCTCTCACGACGCAGGGCTCCCGGTTCCCCTCGAACGATGGCGGGACGGGGAGCCGCTGAGCCTGACCGACACCAGAGTGACCGCCCTGAGCGACCAGCACGCCTTCATGACGTGGTCCGGCGAGCTGGACCTGGTCGAGGGAGATCTGGTGCGGCTCGGCATCTCTCACCCCTGCACGACGCTCGACCGCTGGCGGCTGCTGTTCCTCGTCGACGACTCGTACGGCGTCCACGGCGCCGTCACCACCGCATTCTGACCGATCCATCACGACGCCCCCAGGGACGCGCCCGGCACGGAGACCGGCACACTGAACAGCTCGCCGGAGGCGGGGTACCGCGCCAACGCCGCCTCGTCGAGTCCTTCCGACGCCGTAGTGACGAAGAGTGTGCGCAGCCCCTCGCCCCCGAAGGCGACCGAGCTGACTTGCAACGCCGGGACGGCGATCTCGTCGATGACCCGCCCCTCTGGGTCCAGTCGTACGACCGCCGCTCCACCCCACAATGCAACCCAGAGACACCCATCGGCATCGAGAGCGATCCCGTCCGGTACGCCTGCTCGATCGCCGGGCCGGTACCACGCGGTCGGCGCGCCGATCTCCCCGGTGGCGACGTCGTACTCGCGAGCCCAGATGATCCGGGCCAGCGAGTCGACGTGGTACATGCGCCGCTCGTCGGCCGACCAGGCGATGCCATTGGAGATGCCCAGCCCCGTCACCATCGAGTGGGCGCTGTCATCCGGGTCGACGCGGAACAGCGTGCCCGCACCCGGTCGCTCGTCGTACGCCAGCGTGCCGACCCACAGCCGGCCTCTGGAGTCACGGGCGGCGTCGTTCATCCGGACCAGGGTGGGTCGGGGGAGCAGGTCGACGGCGCCGACCAGGGAGAGGTCCCGATCACACCGTTGGATCCCGGTCTCGACCGCGAGCAGCCAGCCGTCCCCGTCGGCCACGACGGCACTCACCGGCTGCCCGATCTTGAAGGTCCGGGTGGTGCCCTCGACGGTGATCGTATGCACGAGCCCAGCGAGGATGTCGACCCAGAGCAGCCGGTTCGTGCGTGGGTCCCAGCACGGGCTCTCGCCGAGCTCGCTGCGCGGTGCGCCGGCCACGACGGTGATCGGGGCGACAGCTGTCTGCGAGCGATTCATCCGATTCTCACATCACCGCGAGTTGTCCGCCATCGACGACCAGGGCCGCCCCATGCACAAAGGAGGCGTCGTCGCTCGCGAGGAAGGCGTACGCCGCGGCCACCTCGGTCGCCGTTCCCACGCGGCGCAACGGAATCCGCTCGCGGGCATAGGTGGCGGCGAAGTCGGCCTCGAGGCCGCCGGCTATCGCGGCGTTGAGCGGCGTGTCGATGTAACCCGGACACAGGGCGTTGACGCGGATGCCGTGCGCACCGAGCTCGACGGCCATGGACCGGGTGAGCTGGAGCACGCCGCCCTTGGAGGCGTTGTAGTGCGCATAGTCCTCCTCGCCACCCAAGGCGTTCGTGGAGGCCATGTTCACGATCGACCCTTCGCGACCCTTGTCGATGAGGAACCGGGCGAAGGCCTGCGCCATCGCGAACATGCCGGAGAGGTTGACGTCGAGGATGGTCTTCCAGTCGTCCATCGCGATGTCCAGGAATGCGGTGCGCCGCGAGATGCCGGCGTTGTTGGCCAGCACGCTGAGGTTGCCGGATGCCTCCTCCGCCAACCGCACCACTGCACCGACCCGCTCGTGGTCACGGACGTCGAAGACCATCCCCTCGGCACCGTCGAGTCTCCCGAGAGCCTCGTCGAGCCCCCCTTTGGAGTGCCCGGTCACGAAGACTCGGCAGCCCTCCGCGAGGAAGCGCTCGGCCGCAGCCAGCCCGATGCCGCTCGTCCCGCCGCAGACGAGCACGCCGCGGCCCGTCAGCCCCCGCATCACGAGGCCTCCGGGACGAGGACGGCCTTGACGACATCCGTCCGGCCCTCGGCGAGACCGTAGAAGATCGTCGCCGCATCGGTGAGTGGAACGTCGGTCGTCCACGAAAGGTCCAGGCCTGGTGCGAGGGCCAACGCCTCGGCGAACTCCGCGGGCGTGTAGGCGAACGAACCACGGATCGTCTTCTCGTCCCGGACCAGCCCGTTGCCCGATAGCTCGACGTCGTCTTGGGCGAGGCCTATCCACACGGTCGTACCGCCCGGGCGAGTCCAGTCGATCGATGCCCGCCGGGTCACGGGCAGACCCACCGCGTCGACCACGGCGTCGTACTCCTCGGTGAGCTCCTCGGTGACGTTGAGGCCCAGGTCCCCGGCCACCTTGCGGCGGTGGTACGACGGCTCGCTAAGCGTCACGTCGGCTCCGCGAGCCTGCGCGAGCAGTCCGCACAGCAAACCGATCGGGCCGGCCCCCACCACGGCCAGCCGCTCCGGCTCAGCCGGCAGTAGCGACCAGGCGTGGACGGCGTTGGCCAGCGGCTCGACAAGGGCGGCCGCGCTCCAGGGCAGGACGTCGGGCAACGGGAGGAGCGATGTCTTGGGAACCGCGACCGTCTCCGCGAAGCCACCGGCGCGGTTCACTCCGATCAACCCTCGGCGCCGACAGACCTGCGGCCGCCCCGCGATGCAGAGGTCGCACTCGCCGCAGGTCAGCAACGGGTTCACCGCAACGCGCCGTCCCGAGGTGGTGGTGCCAACGAACTCGTGACCCATGATCAGCGGGGGCACCCGCATCCCCGTGTGACGGAAGCCATGCAACTCGCTGCCGCAGATCCCGCTTGCGTGGACGGTGACGACCTCCTCGCCGTCGACCGCGACGGGATCGGGTTCGTCGCGCATCTCGACCCTACCGGGGGAGACGAAGACCAACGCCCGCATCTGACCTCCTCAAAGCGATGGGGGAAACCTAGCAGTGAATCCGCTGAACGG
>JBOHDW010000322.1:0-2550 GCA_050700795.1 Nocardioidaceae bacterium
CATCTGCCCCTCACAATATATATAATACTGCAGCGAGTCGGCCACGGCGGTCCACTCGCCGGCGCGCCACAGGCAGGTAGCCAGGTTGGCCCACAACGCGCCAGGGCCGATGCCGTGGTCCTGGGCGATAGCCAGCGTCTCGCGGTGGATCGAGATGCCCGTGGCAAGGCTGCCGGGGGTGCTCATGATCGCCAGGTTCGACATCGCTCCGACAAGCTGGGCCCAGTACTCATTCTCACGGCAGAGGGAGATCAACTCGCGCAGCACACCGGTGGCCACGCGCGTCGATCCCCTGGCCAGCTGTTGGACCGCAAGGGTCTGCATCGCGCTGGCGAGCTCCTCGGGCTCCCCGATCTCCTCGGCCAGCCGCAGGCTCTCGGCCTGTACGACGATCGCCTCGTCATGCTCGCCGAGCGCCTGCAACGCGCGCGTGAGGACACTGGCCAACCTGGCTCGGGGCCGTTCGGCACCGGGGATGTCGCGCAGGCCGGAGTACCGCTCGCGAGACGTGCGCGCCGCCGTACCCGCCTCGCCGGAGAGCAGGCTCGCGCGTGCGTAGACCGCAGCGGCCCTCCCGGCCGCCACCGGGTCGCCCAGCCCGTCGAAGATGGCCATCGCCGAGCCGGCCAGCCCGATGGCGTCATGCACCGCCCCGAGGGAGACGGCCGCGGCGGCCGCCTTCTCCTGCAGCTCGGCGCGATACCGGTCGGTCTCGATGTGCTCCAGCGCGACCCGGTAGAGCCGGATCCCGTCGGCGTACCCCCCGAGCGCGCAGGCCCGGTCCGCCGCAACCACGAAGAGGTCGGCCGCCCGCCGCTGCAGGCTCTCGACGTCCCGGTCACCGGCCCCGGAGGCGTCGACCGCGTCGAGCAGGTGCTGCGCGATCACCAGCGCCAGCTCGTCGAGCCGGTCGGTCTGGTCGGCCAGGTGGTCGGCGACGGCAAGGTGCCTCAGCTTGCGGTCCCGTCGCGACAGGGTGGAGTAGGCCACCTGCCGCACCACCGACTGCACGAACCTGAACTGGCCGCGCTCGGCGGAGAACCGAGAGGCGTCGGTGGCCAGGATCTCCTTGCGCTGCAGCGCGGACAGTACGTCGTCCAGCGCATCGACCCCACCGGAGAGGATGCCGATTCCCTCGCGCGTGAAGGACTCGCCCAACACGCTGGCATCTGTCACGACCCGTCGCTCGTCCGCATCTAGCGCGTCGAGCCGGGCGGCGACCAGCGCGTGCAGGGACGCGGGAGCACCGATGGCGTCGAGGTTGACCTCGCGTCCCGGTGCCACCACATAGCGGCCGCCCGAGGGCTGGACCAGCTCACGGTCGATCAGGGCGCGGACGGTCTCGACCGCGAACAGCGGGATCCCCTCCGAGCGTTCGACCAGCCCGGCGCGCGCAACATCGGGCAGCCCCTCCACCAGGGCGTTCACCAGCTCGCCCATCGGCGCTGGACCCAGGGGCTCGAGCCGGATCACCGACGCGCGGCGACCGCCGAGCTGAGGGCGCGCCTCGAGCAGCTCGGGGCGGGCCAGCAACAGCACGAACATCGGCGTCTGGGACGTGGCCAGCAGGTGGTCCACGAAGTCCAGCAGCCCCTGGTCGGCGTGCTGCGCGTCGTCGATGAGCAGCACCACAGGGTCCCCGTCACCGACGCGTTCCAGGAACCGGGTCCAGGCGGCGAAGAGGTCCTCCCGTTCGAACTCCCGGGCGTCCTCGCCCAGCAACGACGCCACCCGCGGACGCAGCCAGGCGCGCTCCTCGTCGTCGGCGACGTTCTCCTCGAGGACCCTGTCCAGCCCCGAGGCCACCGCGGTCACGGGGTCGTCCTCGACCACGCCGATCCGACCGCGCACGGCCTCGGCGAGCGCCCAGAACGCGACCCCTTCGCCGTAGGACAGGCACCGGCCCCGGTGCCAGGCCACCTGTCGGCTCAACCCGTCGATGTACTTCTCGAACTCCCAGCCCAGCCGGCTCTTGCCGATCCCGGCCTCGCCGTCGAAGACCAGCAGCCGCGGCCGGCCGGAGTCCTCCGTGGCGTGGAAGAGCTCCTTGAGCAGCCGCATCTCCCGGTCCCGGCCAGTGAGTGGGGCCTCCAGCCCGTCGACCCGTTGGGAGCCGCCGACCGAAGCCACCACGGCGCCTGCCCGGAACAGTCGGACCGGCTCGGCCTTGCCCTTCAACGCGTGCTCGCCGACGTCGGCGTAGGTGACCGCGGCCGCCGTCATCGCGCGGGTGTCCGCATCGACCCACACCTGTCCCGGCTGCGCCGCGGCCTGGATCCGGGCGGCCGTGTTCACGGGGTCTCCGGCGACCATCCCCTGGTCGATCGCCCCCATCGTCGCGGCCACCTCTCCGGTGACGACGCCGGCCCGCAACGCCAGCTCGGGCAGGTCGAGCTGCTCACCGAGTGCCTGCACGGCGGCGACCAGCTCGAGCGCCGCCCGCACCGCTCGCTCGGCGTCGTCCTCGTGCGCGGTCGGCACCCCCCACACCGCCATCACCGCGTCCCCGATGAACTTCTCCACCGAGCCGCCGTACCGGCGTACGACGGT